>NZ_JAOCEW010000002.1:0-238992 GCF_029841665.1 Stenotrophomonas sp. GD03819 | reverse complement strand
TCGATACGCAGGCCGGCGGATGCCCTCAACGGTCGTTGAGGGTTTTCACCTTCAGCGCTTCGCGCAGGGTAACCAGATCCACCGGGCCGCGTACGGCGATATCGCGGGTTTCGCCCGGCAGCAGGTCCAGCAGGTTGTCTTCGACCTGCACATCCAACGCACCGAAATCAATCCACGCCGCGCGCACGTACGCCGCGCTTTCCAGCCGTAGTCGATAGTGGCCGCCTTCGATGGACAAGGTGGCCTTGAGCTTCTGCCGCGGCAACACCTGGTCCTTGGCTTCGACGAATCCGACCACCTGCCGCGCGCTCACCGCCCCATTCTGCAGCAGCTCGAACACGGCCACCGTGCGCTTCGGGTCGGCACCGGCCAGCAGCTCCGCGTCGCGGAAATCACCGATCGAGGTGACGCCTGACGCCGTCAACGTCACCGCGTCCTCGCGTCGACGCAGCACCTTGCCGTCCATGTCCATCACCCGCAGCCGCCAACGCGCATCCTGCGCGGCGCCATCATTGATCAGGCGCACCCGCGTGCTGCCCTCGTCACGCAGCGCCGCCACCGCCACCGGCGCGAAGAAGCGCCGCGCGGCGAAATGCAGTGCCTTCCAGCGGCCAGAATAGTCCACGCTGGACCAGGAAGCACCCGGCCAGACGTCGTTGAGCTGCCAGTACAGCGAGCCCATCGTGTACGGCCGCGAGGCGCGGTGATGCAATGCCGCCAGCGCGATGCCATCGGCCTGCATCACCTGGCTCAGGTAGACGAAGTCCTCGAAGTCCTTCGGCGTGCCGTAACCCAGTTCGATGTAGTGCAGCAGGCGGCTGTTGCCCTCGCCCGCCATGAACTTCTGGTGCGCGCGAATCACCGGGCTGTCGATGCGCTGCTCGGCGCGGGTGGCGATCTGGTCCACCGTCGCCACCGACGGCCACGCCTGCAGCCCGTACTCGGACATGAAGCGCGGCGTCTCGCGCAGGTAGGCCTGCACCGGCAGCGCCGGATTGCCCCAGACCTGCCAGTAGTGCTTGTCGCCACGGTTGGAATCGTTGGCTTTCTCATCCAGGTCGTTGCTGGGCGAGCTGGACCAGTACGGCACGCCCAACCCCTCCTCACCTACTACCTGGCGCAGGTCATTGCCGAACAGGTCGACATAGCCCTGCCACACCTTCGCTGCAAACGCCGGGTCGGCCGCCTTCAGGTCGCGACCATGGCCCCAGTCCTTCCAGGCGGTCTCTTCCTCGTTGTTGCCACACCACAGTACGATGCTGGGGTGGTGCCGCAGGCGGCGCACGTTGTCGCGCGCCTCGGCCACCACGCTGGCGCGGAACGCCGGATCGTAGCCCGGCTGCATGCCACCACCGAACATGAAGTCCTGCCAGACCAGCAGGCCCAGCTCATCGGCGATGTCGAAGAACGCATCATCCTCGTAGTAGCCGCCGCCCCAGTTGCGCAGCATGTTCATGTTGGCATCGCGCGCGGCGGTCAGCACCTGGCGCAGGCGTGCGGCATCGACGCGTGCGGGGAAGGCGTCGAAAGGAATGACGTTGGCGCCCTTGGCAAAGATCTCCACACCGTTGATGACGAAGGCGAAGCCCTGCCCACCCTTGCCGTCTTCCTCGCGGCGAAGTTCAACCGTGCGCAGGCCGATGCGCTGCTCGCGCGCCCGCGTTGCATCGGCGCCATCATCCAGGCGGGCCTGCACGGTGTAGCGGTCCTGTGCACCGTGGCCGACCGGCCACCAGCGCTGCGGCTTGACCAGTTCGACCGGTACTTCGACGGCGTTCTGGCCGGGCTTCAGCAGCACCGTGCGCTTCACCCGGGCCACGCTGCGGCCCTGCGGATCCTGCACATCCACATTCACCAAGGCCGAGCCCGCCGCCGCGCCCTGCTCCACCTGCAGCAGCACCGTCAGCTTCGCCTGCTGCGCGCTCAATGCATCAGTGCGCACCGCCAGATCAGCCAATCGATGCGTATCCCAGGCCTGCAGGTCGACACCGCGCCAGACGCCGGCGGTGACATAGCGCGGGCCCCAGTCCCAGCCGAAGTGGTAAGCCGGCTTGCGCGCGAAGTTGCCGACCATCGCGTCCTTCGGCTCGTCGCCATACGGCGAAGGATAGTTGCCGGCGATCTTGTGCGGCATCGCCTGTACGCCCGGAAGCAGCGTGCGGATCGGCGAACGGAACACGATCTGCAGTTCATTGCCGTTCGCGCGCAGGCGCCCATCCACGCGCGCACGCCACGTGCGGTGCGCGTTGTCCGCACGCAGCAGCGGCTTGCCGTTGAGGCTGACTTCGGCATAAGTGTCCAGCCCGTCGAAGCGCAGTTCGGCATTGGGCTTGGCCAGCGTCGCCGCATCCACGTCGAAGCGCGCGCGGTACTCCCAGGCCGCCAGGCCGATCCATTGCAGCTCGGCTTCGGGCGCACCCACGTACGGGTCGCGGATCAGCGCATGCGCCAGCAGGTCGGTGTGCACGCTGCCCGGCACCGTGGCCGCACGCCATTGCTGCAGACCCGGGTGGGCGGCGCCCTGCGCGTCGCCGGGCAGCATGCGGAATTCCCACTGTGCCTGTAGCGGCGCCGCAGTTGCCGGGAAGGCGGAGGCCGCGATCAGCAGCAGGAGCAGGCGGACAACGAGGGGAAGGCGATGCACGGGATGCTCCTGTTTTTCCGCCGGGCATGGCCCGGCGCTACCAATTCAACACGCCACGGTAGCGCCGGACCACGTCCGGCGAGCGCGCAGCGCGGCAGACCTCAACGCACGACGTTCAACACTTCGTAGCACGCACCCATGGTGTGGTAATCCACCTTGCCGGCCGGGCTCTTCTCGTCGCTGTACTTGCGGTTGTCGGCATCGAGGATGCGGAACCAGGCGCCGTACTGATGGTCGACGAAGTGCTCCCACGCGTACGCCCAGATGCGCTCGTACCACTGCCAGTAGCGGTCATCACCGGTGCGCTTGGCCATCAGTGCGGCGGTGGCCAGCGTTTCGGCCTGCACCCAGAAGTACTTGTCGTCGTCGCAGACGAAGCTGTCGCCACCGATCGGCGCGCCATCCATGCCCGGCTGCCGGCGCGATTCCGGTGCGAAGCCGTAGTAGAGGCCACCACGTGCCTCATCCCAGCTGCGCGCCACGGCCACGTCGAACAGACGCTGCGCGGTCGGCACCAGCCAGTCGGCCTGCACGTGGCGATCGAGGATCAGCAGCAGCTTGGCCCACTCGGTCTGATGCCCCGGCTGGAAGCCCCACGGGCGGAACAGGTGCTTGGGATCGTCCAGGTTGTAGTCCCAGTCGATCTCCCAGTTGGAATCGTAGTGCTCCCAGACCAGGCCGCCAGCCTTGGCGGCCTGGCGGCGGGTCATGTTGTCGGCCAGCTGCAGCGCACGCTCGACGTAACGCGGTTCGCCGCTGGCCTCGAACGCCGCCAGCATCGCCTCGCACATGTGCATGTTGGCGTTCTGGCCGCGATAGCCGGTGAAGTTCCACTGGCCGTCGGCCTCGTCCTTGTACAGGCCGTGCTGCGGCTCCCAGAAGCGCGCTTCCAGCAGTTGCCAGGTCTCGTCCATCCAGGCGCGCGCCTGCTCGATGCCGGCCTTCAGCGCACAGCTGTAGGCCAGCAGCACGAACGCCACGCCATAGCAGTGGTTCATGTCGTCCTCGACCTTGCCGTCGCGCAGGGTCCAGGCGTAGCCACCGGTGGCCGGATTGCGATGCACCTCGCGCAGATAGCGCACGCCATGCTCGACTGCGTCGCGGTATTCGGCGTTGCCGAACTCGCGGTATGCCATCGCGTAGTTGAAGACGAAACGGGTGCTGCTCACCAGGTGGCGGTGGCTGGCATCGTAGATGCTGCCGTCATCACGGAAGTAGTGGAAGAAGCCGCCGTTCGGATCGATGCAGCGCGGGTGGTAGAACGCCATCGTGTCGGCGATATGCGCACGCAGGAACGCGGGTGAACGGAAATCGGGCGAGGTGCTCATGCGGTAATGTCCTGGGCCTGCAGCAGCTGCTGCACTTCATCGAGCGAGGGCATCGCGGCGAACGCGCCCTTGCGGGTAACAGCCAGAGCGCCGACCGCGGCACCGAAGCGCAGCGTGGCGGCGATCGCCTCCGGGTCCTGGCAGAACGCTGCAAAGCCTGCACCGGCCCCGCCGCGCTCCAGCAGTCCGACCAGCACGCCACCGACGAATGCATCGCCGGCGGCCGTGGTATCGACGGTGGTCACACGGAAGCTGGTGACCGTGCCGTGGTCGTCGCGCGTATACCAGTGCAGCGTGGCCGCACCATCGGTAACGATTACCCAGCGCGCCTGCGCGGCCAGCAGGCGCTTCAGCACCACTGCCTCGCCATCGGCACCCAGCGGTGCCGCCAGGTAATCCAACTCCTCGCGCGACAGCTTGACCAGGTCGGCGCGTTCCAGCGCCTGCCACAGGCGCGGCGTCGGGTCCTCGTTGGCCGGCCACAAGGCGGGACGCAGGTTGAGGTCCAGGCTGACCACCGCGCCGGCTGCACGCGCACGATCCATGCCGGCGAAGGTCGCCTCGGCAATGGCCGGCTCGGTCAGGCTGTTGGAGCAGACATGGAAGCACTGCGCGCTGTCGAAGCACGCGGCCTGGAAGTCGCTGTCACGGAACAGCAGGTCGGCCGCCGGCGGGCGGTAGAAACTGAAGCTGCGCTCGCCGCTGGCATCCAGCGCGACGAAGGCCAGTGCGGTCTTGGCCGCATCGGTGCGCACGATGTAATCCGTGCCGACGCCGTGTTCGACCAGGCTTTCGGCCAGGAAGTCACCGAACATGTCGCGGCCCAGCATGCCGACGAACTGGGTCTTCGCACCAAGGCGCGCTGCCGCCACCGCAACATTGGCCGGCGCGCCGCCGGCGTACTGCAGGAACGCGCGCGGGGTGTCGGTCGAAGCCGGCGGCTGCGCTAGTAGATCGATCAAAATTTCGCCGAAGCAAACGATGGAACCCATTCCGGACTCAGCCTCCCTGCGTTGCGGAAGCCGGCGTACGTGCGCCGACCAGTCCGTAGAAGATGATGTAGCCGTAGCACAGCAGCGGCAGGATGAAGCTGGCCTGCACACCAATGTGGTCGGCCAGCACGCCCTGCAGGTACGGCACCACGGCGCCACCGACGATGGCCATGATCAGCAGGCTGGAGCCCTTGTTGGTCAGCGGGCCCAGGCGCTCGATGCTCAGTGCGAAGATGGTCGGGAACATGATCGAATTGAACAGGCCGATCGCCACCACCGAGTACAGCGCGATGTTGCCGGAGCTCAGCATGGTCGTGACCAGCAGGGCCACGTTGACCAGCGCGAAGATCGCCAGCAGTCGGCTCGGCGAGAAGCGTGCCAGCAGCGCGGAGCCCGCGAAGCGGCCGATCATCGCCATCGTCCAGTAGGCCGACACGTAATGGGTGGCCTCCTGTTCGCTGAAGCCACCGATGTTCGGCATCGACAGGTAATTGACCAGGAAGCTGCCGATCGACACTTCGGCACCGACGTAGAAGAAGATGCCGAGCACGCCCAGCAGCAGGTGGCGCTTGCGCAGCGCATCCAGGTAGCTGTGATGGTGGCCCTGGTCGGCCTGCTCGGTGGCGTCGCTCAGCGCCGGCAGGCGGAACAGGAACACGAACAGCGCCAGCAGCACCAGCGCAACCGCCAGGCCCACGTACGGGCCCTGCACCGCCTGCGCCTCGGCGGCGCGGTAGGCCAGCTGTTCGGCGGCCGGCAGCGCCGCGATGTCGTCAGCGCTCTTGACCGTGTTGGACAGGATCAGCATGCCGCCGAAGATCGGGGCGATGGCCGTGCCCAGCGAGTTCAGTGCCTGCGCCAGGGTCAGGCGGCTGGAACTGGTCTGCTCCGGGCCCAGCAGCGCGACGTAGGGATTGGCAGCGACCTGCAGCACGGTGATGCCGGTAGCCAGCACGAACAGCGCACCAAGGAAGGCGCCGTACACGCGCAGCTCGGCCGCGGGCCAGAAGCCCAGCGCACCGATACCGGCGATCACCAGGCCGGCCACGATGCCCTTCTTGTAGCCCAGCGCCGCCACCAGGCGACCCGCCGGCAGCGACATCAGGAAATAGGTGCCGAAGAAGGTGAACTGCACCAGCATCGCCTTGGCGTAGTTCAGCTCGAACACCGCCTTCAGGTGCGGGATCAGGATGTCATTGAGGCAGGTCAGGAAGCCCCACATGAAGAAGATCGTGGTGACGACAGCCAGCGCCTTGCCGTTGGTGACGGCGGGTGCGTTGCCCGAAGATCCCGTTGGACGGGGCGTTGCGGAGATCGGCATGCGGTACGCGCCTCGATGCGCGGAAGGTCGTTGTTGCGTGGAAGGGATATATGGAAGAAATCAGTTCGGTCGTGCGGCGCTGCTTTCGCGGATGCGCAGCTGCACCGGCGCGACCGTGCGCCGTGGCGGCGCGTCCGGTTCGTCCAATCGTTGCAGCAGCAGCGCGGCAGCTTGCCGACCCCGCTCGCGCGGATCGGCGGTGAGCGTGGTCAGTGGCGGTACCGCGACCGACGCCTCGGAAATATCATCGAAACCGGTAACGGCAAAATCACCGCCCGGACGGATGCCACGTGAATTCAAGCCCAGCATCAGGCCCAGCGCGACGGTGTCGTTGTAGCAGACCGCCGCACTCGGGCGATGGCCGTCGGCAAACAATTCATCGGTACGCGCCGCGGCTTCCAGGCGGTTCGGCGCCGACTCGATCATCCAACCCGGCGGCAGTGACAGGCCCGCTTCGGCCAGCGCCTGCTGGAAACCGGCGCGGCGCTGGTGGCACGAGCTCGATGCAGCATGGCCGCCGAAGAAGGCAATCTGGCGATGGCCGCGCTCGATCAGGTGGCGCGTGGCCAGATAGGCACCGTGCTGGTTGTCCAAGGTCAGGAAGTCCCAGTCGGCGCCGTCCAGTTCACGATTGAACAGCAGCACGTTGGCATTGGCACCCAACGCCTGCCGCAACTGCGCGGTATCGCTGCCCTCGGCCGGCGACAGGATCAAGCCGGCCGGGGTGTGTTCCATCAGCGTGGACAGCACCGCCTGCTGGCGCTCCGGCGATTCACCGGTACTGCCCAGCAGGGTCACGTAGCCGCGCCCGCCCAACGCCTCGTCCACGCCGGAGGCGAATTCGGCGAAGAACGGGTTGGACAGATCGTTGATCACCAGCGCGATGCTTGACGAGGTACGACGACGCAGGTTGGCCGCCGCGCGGTTGTAGACATAGCGCTGGCGACGCAGTTCGGCCTCGACCTTGGCGCGGGTATCGACGTTGACCAGTGGGCTGCCACGCAGCACCAGCGACACGGTCGCCCGTGACACGCCGATGGCACGCGCGATGTCGGTCACCGTCACCGCCTTGCCGGCGCGCTTGCTGGGACTGCTGCCGTTGTCGTTCATCGTCTTCCCGGACTCCGCTGGAGGCTCAAGCCTAATGGATCAGGGCCGTGTCGTGCCGTGCCGTTCGCTGGGTGACCGCGAACGGCACAGTCCGGCTCAGCGCAGCTGGCTGCCCGGTGCCGCGCACCAGGACACCGGCAGGTCCTTCACCGCCGTACCCCAGCCCTGCTCCGGCGCCTTCGCGTCGAGCGCGAAGTGCAGGCGCGGGCCCTGCTGCAGGCGGTTCCAGTCCAGCCATACCGGTGCATGCGCCTGGCCATCGACCTGGACGCCCTGCACATACTGCAGGCGGCGGCCATCGGCGCCCGGCGCGTCGATGCGCAGGGTGCGGCCGTTGCCCATGTCCACTTCCACCTTGCTGAAGCGCGGGGTGTGCAGCAGGAACTGGCCGCTGCCGGGCACCGCCGGATACACGCCGATGGCACTGAACAGGTACCAGGCCGACATCGTGCCGAGGTCGTCGTTGCCGGTCACGCCGTTGGGCGCATTGGTGAACAACTGCTGCGCGGCGCGCACCACGGCGGCGGTCTTCCACGGCTGGCCGATCAGCGTGTACAGCCACGGCGAGTGCAGGTCGGGCTCGTTGTTCGGGTTGTATCGGAACTGGTTGTAATAGCTGTACGGCCCGACCACCCACTCTTTGCGGGCGGCATTGAGCGGGTCGGCCTGCAGCGCGTCCATCGCGAAGAAGGCATCGAGGCGGCGGCCGGCCTGTTCGCGGCCGTCCATCGCCTCGACCAGGCCCGGCACGTCCTGCTGCGCCAGCCACTGGTACTGCCACGCTGTGCCTTCATGGAAACCGTGATGCGAGCGCGGGCTGTAGTGGCCATCGGCCGGCGTGTACCACTGGCCATCTTCGGTGCGCGGGCGCGGAAAACCGGTGAAGCCGGTCTCGGCGTCACGCACCTGCGGGTCCCACACCTTGCGCCAGTTGCGGCCGCGCTCACGCAGCGTCGCCGCGTCCTGCGCGTGGCCGAGGCCATCGGCCATCTGCGAAAGCGCACAGTCGGCCAGCGCGTATTCCAAGGTGGCCGAACCGCCATGGTGCGGATCGACGTCCATGCCCTTGGACGGGAACGCGCGGTCGTAGACCACGTAGCCCTTGTCCAGATAGGTCGGGTTGCCGGAACGGCCGGCCATGCGCGAGATCAACGGGGGCGTGCCGAAGGCGTTGCGGCGCAGCGCATCCCAGGCCTGCGATTCACGGCCCTTGAGGGCGCCGAAGCGCCACAGGTCGACCATGAACGGGGTGACCGGGTCGCCGGTCATGATGTTGGTCTCGAAGTTGGCATAGCCCCAGCGCGGCAGCCAACCACCCTGCTCGTCGATCGCCAGCAGGGTACGGCCGATATCGCGTGCCACGTCCGGGCGGGTCAGCGCCAGCCACTGGTTCTGCGCGCGGTAGGTATCCCACAGCGAGAAGTACTCGTAGTAGGTCCAGCCGTCGGCACGGTGGATACCATCGTCATAGCCGCGGTAGCGGCCGTCGGCGTCGTTGCCGGTCATCGGCTGCAGCAGCGCGTGGTAGACCGCGCTGTAGAACACCGCGCGGTCGTCGGCGTTGCCACCCTGCACGCGCACCCGGCCCAGCTGCTCGCGCCAGGATTGCTGGGACAACGCACGCATGCGGTCGAAACCGAGCAGCGCCCCATCCTGCATGCCGTCCGCGCGCAGGTTGATGCGCGCGCCTTCGGCATCCACGTGCGAGATCGCGCTGACCGCCGTCACCGACTGGCCCTTGGCCAGATCAAAGCTGAGCCAGGCCCCATTCGGCTTCTGTTCGCCTTCCATGCTGTGGCGTGCGCCCGGCAGGCCACCACCCTCGCCCCAAGTGCCATGCGCCTTGAACGGGCGATCGAACTCGATGCGGAACCAGGTGGTGTACTGGTGGCCGCCACAGAAACTCTTGGTGACCAGCTTGCCTTCCACCACGCGGTCGCCGACCACATCGACCACGCTGCCGATCACCGAATGGCGCTCGTTGGCCTGGCCGACATTGACCAGCACGTGGCCATCGCCCTGGCGCTGGCTGAAGGTGTAGCGCTCGGCTGCGGCGCGCGTACGTGCGGTCGATTCTGCGTCGATGCCGCCGTAGCTGGTCAGCCGCACTTTGTAATAGCCGGCCTGGCCGACCTCGCCGTCATGGGTGTACGACGAGGCATACGCCTTGTGGTCAAACTGCTTGGCGTTGCCGGTATCGAAATCGCCGCCCGGGCCGATCGAACCGGTCACCGGCAGCACCGACACCTGGCCGCCCTGCTCCCAGCAACCTGCGCCGGAGATGAAGGAGTGGCCGAAACCGCGGATCTTCTCGTCGTCGTAGCGCCAGCCCGAGTAGTGGCTGCCGATCGGGCTGACCTGGATCAGGCCGAACGGTGCCGACGCGCCCGGGAACGTGTTGCCGTCGTCCTTGCTGCCGATGAAGGTGTTGACCTCGCGCTCCAGTGCTGCCGGCGCGGCCTGCAGCAGCATCGGCGACGCCGACAGTGCGAGCAGGCAGGCCAGCCGCGCCAGCGGGCGCGAAGACAATGGGACGGCGGGAGCGGACGGCACTGGACGCATGTCGGGTTCCTGTAGTCGATGACACGGAGGCAGACGGCCGGGGCCGTCCTGCACCGTTCCGCTGAGCCTCGCCGTAACCGGCAGAGAGCTCCCCCTGGAATGACGCCCGACCCATGCGACCGTGAATTTAGATCGATTCAAGTAGAGCATGCTGGTTCAGCCGAATGCATTCTGCGGCGCAGCATGAGAGGGGGGTGTTCGGCAGGGCTGCGCCCTGCACCTGCTACGAGCTGGAGCAACAGCAACAGCAACAGCAACAGCAGAAGCTGGTTTCCTGTGGGGAGTCGGGCTGGGTCCGGTTGCGGGGGACGCTGCAAGTACGTCCATGTAAGCTCGGTCGCCGCATCCATGCGGCTCACGCCCCCGCAACCGGACCCACCCCGCCTTCGACAATTTCCCGCTGCTGTTGGTAGGTGCCGACCGTTGGTCGGCATGCTGCTCCTGGTGGGTGTCGACCTTGGTCGACACGCTTGATCCACGGCATGGATAGATAGATGGCGCGATTCTGGGCCGTGACGCGCCATTTAACCGGCGTCGGTTTTCTGGCCTACGTCTGCGGTGTCCAGCGGCCGGCGTTCCGGCGCTGTAGACGCGCAGGGCTCCGACCCCGGGTTCTGGAAACACGAACGCCCGGGCAAGCCCAGGCGTTCGTGCCCCCTTCATGCTGGTAGCGCGCTTCAGCCGGCCAGTTCGGCCTGCTCGCGTTCGATGCCGTACTTGCGCAGCTTTTCCACCAGGGTGGTACGGCGCAGGCCGAGCAGCTGGGCGGCGTGGGCGACCACGCCCTGGGTGCGTTCCAGGGCTTCGTTGATCAGGCCCAGTTCGATGTTGGCCATGTGGTTGCGCAGGTCCATGCCTTCGTCAGGCAGCGCCGCCGGTGCCGCCGGGCGATTGACGGCGATGCCGTGCTCCAGTGCCGGCTGGTTGCCGCTGCCTGGGGTGTGGAACGAGAAGCTGCGCAGGTCCAGGCGTTCTTCGTTGGCAACCGTAGCTGCCGGCGCCGGTGCAGCCACCGCCGCCAGTGCGGTGTCGCCACGGTAGCGGGCCGGCAGGTCCTGCACGCGTACTGAACCGCCCGGATGCAGCACCGCCAGGCGCTCGACCAGGTTGGTCAGTTCGCGCACATTGCCCGGCCATTCGTAGCCGGCCAGGGCCTGCAGGGCTTCCGGGGTGAAGCGCACTTCGCCACGACCGGTGCGCGCCAACTGTGCGGCGATGGTTTCCACCAGCGCCGGCAGGTCTTCGCGACGCTCGCGCAGGGCGGGCACGTCGATCGGGAACACGTTGAGGCGATAGAACAGATCCTCGCGGAACTTGCCTTCGGCGATGCGCGTTTCCAGATCGCGGTGGGTCGCGGCCACGACGCGCACGTTGCAGCGGATGGTCTGGTTGCCGCCGACGCGCTCGAAGCTGCGTTCCTGCAGCACACGCAGCAGCTTTACCTGCATCGGCAGGCTCATGTCGCCGATTTCGTCGAGCAGCAGGGTGCCGCCCTCGGCCATTTCGAAACGCCCCTTGCGGGCGGTCAGTGCGCCGGTGAACGCACCCTTTTCGTGGCCGAACAGTTCGCTTTCCAGCAGGTCCGGCGGAATGGCGCCGCAGTTGATCGCCACGAACGGGCCATCACGGCGCGGCGAGCGCTGGTGGATCGCACGCGACACGACTTCCTTGCCGGTACCGGATTCGCCCAGCACCAGTACGGTGGTATCGAACGCAGCGACCTGCTCGATCATGGTGCGCAACGCAGTCACCGCCGGGCCGTTGCCGGTCGGGCCTTGATCCTGCGCGGCACCGGCCTGGTGCTCGGCGTCCAGGCGCTTGAGGCTGGCGCGGCGCAGCAGGGCTTCCATCTGCGCATGGCGCAGCGGGGTTTCCAGCGGCCAGATGTTGGCTTCGTGCAGGCCGTGCTGGCGGGCAAACGTTACCCCGTCACCATCGGCCAGCAGCACCGGTGGCGGCAGGCTGCTGCCGCCCAGCCAGTTGTAGAGTGCGGTGCTGGCGGCGTTGTCGTCCAGGCTGCCGACGATCACCGCCATCCAATCGTTCTGGCGCTGGCGGCCCAGGTCGAAGTCGGCCGCGTCGGAAACCCAGCGCGGGTTGAAGTCCATGAATTCCAGCAGGGCAACGGTGCGCTCTGCGCGCACGGCGTCGTTGTCCAGCACCAGGATGCGCGATTCGCTCACGATCGATCCTCCCTGAGGCCTTCCAGGATCGGCATGACTTCCTGGATGTAGGACAGCTTGCTGACGAAATTGTCGGCGCCGGCACGCAGCGCGTGCTCGCGGTGCTCGGCGTCGTCGAAGTGGCTGGCGATCACGATGTACGGTGCATCGTCCTGCGACTTGATCAGGCGGGTGGCCTGCAGGCCACCCATCTCCGGCATGGCCAGATCCATCAATACGACCTGCGGGCGCAGCGTTTCCGAACGCTCGATCGCTTCCAGACCATTGCCGGCGCTGCCGACGATCTGCAGCCAGTCGATCTTGCGGAAATGGCGCATCGCCGCATTGATGAAGCCCTCGTGGTCATCGACCAACAGGACCGTGAGCTTGTTCATGTCCAACATCCTTTTCAGCCCACCCGGGCCAGCTGCGGTTGCCTGGCGCCAAGCCGGCGCCGTTCACGGGCCGGGGCGATGTCCAGTTGTTCTCGGTATTTTGCGACGGTTCGGCGGGCAATGTTCACCCCTTGGCGCGACAGCAGGCCGGCGATGGCCTCGTCGGCCAGCGGCCGGCCGGCCGGTTCGGCGTCGATCAGGCGGCGGACCATGGCCTTCACGGCCTGGCCGGAGACGCTGGCGCCTTCCAGGCGCACGGCGAAGAAGTGCTTCAGTTCGAAGGTGCCGCGCGGGGTCTGCAGGAACTTGCCGGTGGTGATGCGCGAGACGGTGGACTCGTGCATGCCGATTTCCTCGGCCACTTCCTTCAGGGTCAGCGGCGCCATGGCCTCTTCGCCACGCACCAGGAACGCGGCCTGGCGCTCGACGATCACCCGCGCGGTGCGCAGCAGTGTGTCGTAGCGCATCGACAGGCCGCGGCTGAACCAGCGCGCTTCCTGCAGCATTTCGCGCAGTGCCGGTGCGGCCTCGCTGGTCTCGGCCAAGGCCTGTTCGTACTGGCTGTTGATCGAGACCCGGCGGCTGGTGGCCGGGTTGAGGGCGACTTTCCACTGGCCGTCGGCGTGCCAGGCGACCACGTCCGGTACCACCACGGCATTGCGTTCGGGCAGCAGGTTGTCACCCGGGCGCGGCTGCAGCGACAGGATCAGGCGCACGGCTTCGCGCACGTCGTCGATCTCGGCGTCGTGCAGGCGGGCGAGGGCGGGGTAGTCGTGTGCGGCCAGTGCTTCGAGTGCGCCGTGGAGAATGCGGGTGGCCAGATGGCGGGCGGGAACCGTGCCATGCAGGCTGCGCAGCTGCGCCTGCAGGCCTTCGCGCAGGTCCTGCGCAGCCATGCCGGCGGGCTCGCCGTGCAGCAGCTGCTGGCGGATGGCTTCGACGCCGTTGGCGGCGATATCGAACTGGGCGCTGGCCAGCAACTGCAGCTGGTCCAGCGGTGCCTGCAGGTAGCCGGCCTCGTCGCAGTGATCGAGCCAGAACGCGGCCACCGCCAGTTCGCGGTCGTCCATGTCCAGCGACAGGCGCTGCAGCACACGCAGCTGCGGGTCGGTCGATTCGCCGGCGGCGATGCGCGCCATGCGGTCGTCGTCGCCGTCCTGCCAGCTGGCGCCGGCCACGTCCCACATCGACGACTCCGGCAGCTCGTCGAAGGCGGCGGTGTCCATCGTCGTGGCGCTGGCCTCGGTGGCATCGGCTGCGGGCGCTTCGGCCTCTTCGATCTCCAGCAACGGATTGGAGTCCAGCAGGCGCTGGATTTCCTGTTCCAGGTGCAGCCCATCGAGCTGCAGCAGCCGGATCGACTGCAGCAACTGCGGGGTAAGGTGAAGTTGTTGGCCCAGCTGGGTCGAGAGTGCAGCCTTCATCGTGGTTCCCCGGCACCGCTCCCCGGTGCCTTGTGGAACGCATCTTGCTTTTGATCCGGCGGGGGCGGAATCAGGGGGTTCCTGAGGGCCTTCGTGAATGTCCTGACAGGATGTAGGGGTATTCCCTACATCGGCGCGGAATGTTGACGATGATCGCGCCTAAGTTGCTGATTTTCGGTGTGGTTGCCGGGTTGACCGGGCTGCGCCGTGTACGGGTTCCTGTCGGAGCGTGTCAGGGTGACGGGAATTCGTCGCCGGTGCCGTGCCGGGCAGGGGTCAGATCCCTTTCGCAGGCAATCACTCCAGCTCGTGCTGGTGGCGCGCGGCCAGCAGCAGCAGATCGTTGGCGCGGCGGCAGCCGAGCGATTCCATCATGCGTGCGCGGTGGGTCTCCACCGTCTTGACGCTGATGCCGAGGTCGGCGGCGATCTCCTTGTTGCTCTCACCCTTGCCGATGCGGCGCAGGATCTCGCGCTGGCGTGGCGACAGCGCGGCGATGCCGGTGGGTTTCTCGCGGCCGAGCATCGGTGCCAGCATCTTGGCGGAGATCTGCGGGCTCAGGAACACCTGTCCGGCGTGCGCGGCACGCAACGCCAGTTCCAGCTCCTGCGGCGCCGCATCCTTGACCAGGAACCCGACCGCGCCGCGATCGAGTGCATCGCGCACGTGCGCGGCGTCGTCGTGCATGGTCATCATCACCACCCGCGTGCCGGGAGCGCGCAGGCGAATGTCACTGAGGGCTTCCAGGCCGGTGCGGCCGGGGAGTGACAGGTCCATCAGGACCACGTCCGGGGCGTGCTGCAGGGCCAGCTGCAGTGCCTGCTCGGCATTGCTGGCCTCAGCGACGAGCTGCACGTCGGCAAACCCCTGCAGCAGCCGCGCCAGGCCGGCGCGGACCAGGGTGTGATCGTCGACGATGAGAACTCGCACAGGCACGTTGGAGGTCCGTGAGGGGAGTCCACCTTAACTTAGCTGAACGGGCGCGCCAAGGCTTGTCCATCCGCCGCCATGGTGGCAGGTTTCAGCGGGCGCGGCGTGCTTCGGCCACCTGGCGGCGATGCAGGCGGAACAGATGCCGCTCCATCGCCATCTCCAGTCCATCGCCAAGACGCTGGAAACGTAGCCACAGGTAGTGACCGCCGCCACCGTCCGCCGCTTCGGCGATCACTTCCACGGGCAGGTCGATATGGTCGGGCAGCCAGTCGCTGGGCTGCAGGCGTACTACGCCGGCCTGGCCGGCACTGGCACCGCTGCGCGGACCCAGTTGCAGGCGGATGCCGCGGCGTGACCAGCGTACGGGGCGCAGGGTCAGTTCCTGGCCCTGCTGGCGTACCAGCCGGCCCAGCAGCACCATCGCCAGATCCAGCTTGGCTTCCAGCCGCTGCAGCTGCAGGCTGGACTCATTGCGGTCGTCGTGCTCGTCGACACGGCTGTCCTCGACCAGGGCCAGGCTGCGCAGCAGGCCTTCGGCACTGCTGGTACGACCAGCGGCGCTGCCTGCCTGGAACTCGGCCGGCAGGGCCAGCTCGCAGCTGAGCGTTTCGTCGAACAGCTCGCTTTCGGCCGGATGATGCAGCGACGTGGTCGGCAATTGGGTCATGCCAGCGATTCTGCCTGCAGGTAGGCATGTGCCGCGCGAAGGGAGCGCCCGGTGTGCTTCAGGTGCGCGGCGGCTTCGTCGCGCAGGGAGATCATGCGGGCCAGCACACGCTGCTGATGGTCACGCAGGGCGAGGATGGCGGCGTCGCTGGGGCGCTCGACAACCAGTGACAGGGCGGCCACGGCTTCCAGGTGTTCGGCCATCAGGCGCTCGCTGGTTTCGTGATCCTCGCCCGGGAGGCTGGCTTCCAGCGTATCAAGGGCATCGTGCATTGTTTGAAGGTTCATGGGGCCACCGCTTTGGTGACCTGACGCTGGTCTGCCGGAATCGCGTTCCAGGCCGAGTCGATCTCCACCATCAAGCCCAGGGCTTCTTTCAGTGCGGTCGGATCGTTGTGCAGGTTGCCCTCGGTCAGGCGCATGATGACGAAGTCGTACAGTGCCGACAGGTTGCCGGCAATCTCGCCGCCGGCTTCGTGATCGAGCGAGCCGTTGAGGTGGCCGACGATCGCACAGGCTTCGCCGATTGCTTTGCCCTTGCGCGCCTGGTCATTCTGTTGCAGAGAGGCTTCAGCGGTGCGGATGCGTTCGCAGGCACCGGCCAGCAGCAGCGCTACCAACTTGTGTGGATCGGCATCGACGACCGAGGTGGTCACGCCGACTTTTCGGTACTGCTCGGCGAACTGCCGATTGGAACCGTACATAGGGGAAGTCTCCTGGAATGCCTGCCCATCCGCGTGGGTGGAGGGGTTCGGCACGGGTCTAACGGGTTATCGGCGCAGCCAGGGCTCTACTTGAGCGCTGACTGCGCAGGAAAAATGCCTGGAAATCAGTTGCCGAGCTGCTGGATCAGCGAGCCGCCGGCCGATTGCATCTGTGTGACCATCTTTTCCATCGCGGTGAACTGCTTGGTGTAGCGGTCGGCCACCTTTTCCATGTTCTTGTCCAGCTCGTCCAGCTGCTTTTCGAGCGCCTTGATCTGCTTGTTCAAGGTCGCCGTGCGCTGGGTGATCGTGCCGGTGGTCGCGTCCAGGCTGCTCTTCAGCAGTTCGGTCATCGGTTTGCCCAGTGCGCCCTCTGCACCGAACAGTTTGGTGGCGGCCTCGGGGTTCTTGGCCAACGCCGTGTCGAGCTTGGCGCCATCAAGGCTCATGCTGCCATCGGCAGCAATGGTGATGCCCAGATCCTTGAGATCGTTGACGTTCGCACTCAGCTGGGCGCGCAGCTGCTGCTGCAGGCCGCGGACCATGGCATCTCCGGTCATGGTCGATGCAGTGCGCGTCTCGGCGTTGTAGGCGCTGGAGCTCTTCAGTGTCGCCTGAATGCCGTTGTAGGCGGTGATGAAGGCCGTGAGGTTGGTCTTCAGCGTGCTGTTGTCCGGAGTGACGGTCAGCGTCTGCGTCTCGCCTTCCTTCGCCTTGGTCAGGGTGAGGCTGATGCCGGGCACCAGATCGGTGATGGTGTTGGAGCTGCTGGTGCGGGTGAAGCCATCCACCACGACCACAGCGTCCTTGGCGGGCACCATCTCGGTCATCTTCGACGCCGATGTGCCGTCATAGGCCAGTTCGGAGAGTCCGCCATTGCCGCCACTGGCGCTGACCTTCAG
The DNA here is from genome assembly GCF_029841665.1 of Stenotrophomonas sp. GD03819. NCBI lineage: Bacteria > Pseudomonadati > Pseudomonadota > Gammaproteobacteria > Lysobacterales > Lysobacteraceae > Stenotrophomonas > Stenotrophomonas sp. GD03819. Next base: position 221,849 of record NZ_JAOCEW010000002.1, on the reverse strand, counting down.
CGCGCCCTTGCTGCCGGAATCGACAGCGGTCAATACCAGGTGCATGCCATCGTCGGCGGTAACCACGGCTGCGGTAACGCCCTTGCTCTCGGCGGCGGAATTGATCTCAGCTGCGATCTTCTCCATCGTCGCGCCGGGTTCGATGTTCACGCTGATGGACTTGTCGCCGTATGCGATCGTCAGCGTTCCGTCGCCAACCACGGCGTCCTTTGTATAAGCCTTGGAGCTGAGCTTCTGGTTCTGCGCCAGGGATTTGACTTCCACCTGGTGGCTGCCAGCAGCGGCCTTGCCGGCGGTCGTGCTGGTGTCCAGGGTTGCAGTGAAGTTTGACTCGGTCGGCGTGCTGACTTTCAGGCCGGGGGTGGCCACACCCTTGACCAGAGTCTTCAGTGCGCTCTGTAGGCTGGTCATTCCACTTTTGATGGTGCCAAGTGCCGACAGCTTGGCGCTGGCGGCAACGCCCGCGGAGTTGATCTGCTTTTCCCGGGGTTCGCGTTCCTTGGCGGTCAGCTGTGCAACCAGGCTGGGGATGTCGAGGCCGGAACCAATCGTGCCGATGGCCATGAGGGGAATCCTTTTTCTTGGACGGGCCGGGCGGGTGTCCTGCACCTGCTATCGGCCTGGGAGGGGCGAGCTTGAGCGTGGAAACGCTCTCCAGCCATCTGCAAGGCCCATGCCAATCCGCCTCCGGGCACGAAGAAGGGGGCTTTCGCCCCCTTCCCGTTGTTACCTTGTACTACCGCTGGATCAGCGCAGCAGGCTCAGCACGTTCTGGCTGGACTGGTTGGCCTGGGCCAGCATGGCGGTACCGGCCTGCTGCAGGATCTGGTTGCGGGTCAGCTCGGCGGTTTCCGAAGCGTAGTCCACGTCGCGGATGCGGCTGCGGGCAGCCGACATGTTCTCCGACGAGGTGTTCAGGTTCGCAACCACCGAGGTGAAGCGGTTCTGGATCGCACCCAGGTCGGCGCGGGCGGAGTTGATCGAGTTCAGGGCTGCGTCCATCGCCAGGATGGCGTTGTCGGCACCGTCCTTCGAGGAGATGTCCAGATCGGCAAAGCCTTCAGCGGCCTTGCCTGCCGTGAACTTGGCGGTGCCGGTGGCCAGGCCGGTAGCATCCTTCAGCTTGTCAGCGGTCAGGCTGCTCTTCACTTCGAAGTCTGCCTTTTCCGAGGTCAGCTGCAGCTTGCCTTCCACCAGCGAGGCGGTGACACCCGTCTCGTGAGTCTTCGCATTGATGGCGTTGACCAGTGCGGTGCTGCGCTCACCTGCGGTCTTTGCACCGCCGACGGTAATGTCGACGTAGCCAGAGCCATCGCTCTTGCTGATCTGAAGTTCGCCAGCGGCGACGCCAGTGGAGAAGTCTGCGGCCTTCGGCAGAACGGTAGCTGCAGCAACGGTCTTCGCTGCGGTCAGATTGCCGCCGGTCATGCTGAAGCCTGCACCGGCGTTCGAGATGACACCGGAAGTGCCATCCATGGTCACGCCAGAAGCGGCCAGAGTAGCGTTGCTATTGATCGCCGTAGCCATCTTCGAGATGAGGTCGGCAGCAGCAGCGTCATTGTCCGCGCCCGTTGCAGCAGCGACGGTGACGTTCACACCGTTCACATTCAGAGTGGACTCGGCATAGCTCGTAGCTGCCGCGAAATCACCCGCTGCGACGGTCGCCGCAGCTGCATTTGGGGTGCCTGCGGTTGCGCCACCCACCGGTACGGCGCCGGTTGCGGTCGCAGCTTTCGATGCGGTGGTCCAGTTGCCCAGCTTGCTGATGTTGGCGTTGGCGACCTGCGAGATGTTGATCGTCTGGCCCTGGTTGGCGCCGATCTGGAAGGCCTGGTTGGTGAAGGTGCCGTCCAGCAGGTTGGTGCCGTTGAAGTTGGTCTGTTCGGCGACGCGCTGGATTTCCTGCTTCAGCAGCTGCACTTCGGCGTTCAGGGCCTGGCGGTCGGAATCGGAGTTGGTGGCGCTGCGCGACTGCACGGCCAGCTCGCGGACGCGCTGCAGGTTGTTGCCGATCTCACCCAGCGCGCCTTCGGCGGTCTGGGCCAGCGAGATGCCATCGTTGGCGTTGCGGGCAGCCTGGTTGGCGCCGCGGATCTGGGTGCTGAAGCGCTCGGAGATCGCCAGGCCGGCGGCATCGTCCTTGGCGCTGTTGATGCGCATGCCCGAGGACAGGCGCTGAATGGTGGTGGCCAGGTTGGCGCCGCTGGTGCCCAGGTTGCGCTGGGCGTTCAGCGACATGGTGTTGGTGTTGATGACTTGTGCCATGGTGCGGTTTCCTTGTAGGCAGTGTGTCCGGCAGAGCAGCCTGACCGGTTTCGGGGGGCAGTGGCTGGCGTCCCCCCAAGGGGTGTGCTACCGCTGCTGAAATCAATAACGGCACTACCCCTCCGGCCTTTAGCGGAGTTTCGATCCTTTTTTCTCGGGTCAAACGAAAAGGCCCCGCCATCTGCATGGCGGGGCCTGGTTCCAGCTCGGTGGTGCGGGTATTACGACTGCAGCAGGCGCAGTACGTTCTGCGGCACCTGGTTGGCCTGGGCCAGCATGGCCGTGCCAGCCTGCTGCAGGATCTGCCCACGGGTCAGTTCGGCGGTTTCCTGTGCGTAGTCAACGTCGCGGATGCGGCTGCGCGCAGCCGACAGGTTTTCCGAATTGGTGTTCAGGTTGGCGATGGTCGAGGTGAAGCGGTTCTGGATCGCGCCGAGGTCGGCACGCGCCGAGTTGACGGACTGCAGCGCGGCATCCATCGCGAGGATGGCATTGTCGGCGTTGGCCTGGTTGGAGATGTCCAGTTCGGCAAAGCCGGTCTGCGCCGTGCCTGCAGCGAACGACGTGCCATTGGTGGCGCTGCTGCCTGCCGTCAGGCCAGTGGCATTGGCCAGCGCGGTGGCGCTCAGCGAGCCACCAATGGTGAAGTTGCCTTCCTTGTTTTCCAGCTGCACCTTCCCGTCGATCAGCGATGCGGTGACGCCGGTTTCGTGGGTCTTGGCGTTGATGGCGTTCACCAGCAGCGTGTTGCGCTCCGAGGCGTTCTTGGCAGCGCCCACGTTGATGTCGACCACGCCAGTGCCGTCGGCCTTGGTCAGCGTCAGCTGGCCGGCAGTGATGGCGGGGAAATCAGCAGCGACTGCAGGTTTGCCAGTGCTGTGATTACCAATGAATGGTGCATTTGCGAAGCCCTCGCCAGCACCCGCTCCCGTCATGATGATCTCAAGATCGTTTCCGTCGGCGCGCGAAAAGTACAACGGACCGCCGGTGCTTGAGACGCTACCTGTACGCGTAATTCCCGCTGCAGCGAGTGCATCTTGCTTCTGATCGAGCGCATTCGCGATGTTTGCAGCCGTGACTACTGCGCCAGCGGGTGCAGAGTAGATCTCGATTCCACCTACCGAGAAAGTGAACCCGGTTGATCCTGCAGTCACATCCGTGAAAGCACCCGACGGACCAACAGTCGTCGGAACCGCAGCCTCGGCGCCGCCGGTTGCTGTCTTTCCTGCCACGCTTGCCGGGGTCGAGGCGCTGGTCCAGTCGCCGAGCTTGTGCACATTCGCATTGGTGATCTGCGAGATGTTGATGGTCTGGCCCTGGTCCGCACCGATCTGGAAGGCCTGGTTGGTGAAGCTGCCGTCCAGGAGGCTGGTGCCGTTGAAGTTGGTCTGCTCGGCAACGCGCTGGATTTCCTGCTTCAGCAGCTGCACTTCGGCGTTCAGCGCCTGGCGGTCCGAGGCCGAGTTGGTGGCGCTGCGGGCCTGAACGGCCAGTTCGCGGATGCGCTGCAGGTTGTTGCCGACTTCGCCCAGTGCGCCTTCAGCGGTCTGTGCCAGCGAGATGCCATCATTGGCGTTGCGCGCGGCCTGGTTGATGCCACGGATCTGGGTGGTGAAACGCTCGGAGATCGCCAGGCCGGCGGCGTCGTCCTTGGCACTGTTGATGCGCATGCCCGAGGACAGGCGCTGGATCGAGGTGGCCAGCGAGCTGCTGCTGGTGGACAGGTTGCGCTGAGCATTCAGCGACATGGTGTTGGTGTTGATGATCTGTGCCATGGTGCTTCTCCGTGGTTGCTCGGTATGTTTCGTTGTGGAAGGCGCGGGGCGCGCCGTGCTGGAAGGCGGATGGAACGGGGAAAGGGACTAGCGGATCTTGTTGAACAGGGACATCGCCTGCATCTGGCTGAAGATCGTCTGGGCGGCTTGAAGTGCGGCGGTCTCCAGCTTGTATTGGCCGATGGCATCGGCGTAGTCGAGGTCCCGCATCGTCGAGAGCGTGCTCTTGACGGTGACGGCAGTGGCTTCGCGGGCGCTGGCTGCGGTATCGATGGCGGCCAGCTGGGCGCCGCCCTTGGCGCGGGCGTCGATCATCGTTTCCGAGGCCCGGTTGAGGTCGCGGATGCTGGACTGCAGGGTGTTCTGCAACGCCGTGCGCTGGCTTTCAGTGGACGGGTCGGATTCCAGTGCGGCGACCAGTTTGTCCAGGGTGGAGAAGATGTCGCGGCTACCCGCGTCGCTGACGTTGAATTGATCACCTGCGGCTGGCTTGCCTTCGATGCGCATGCGCACGCCGCCAACGACGATGTCTTCGCCGGGCTTGTGGGTGCCGCTGCTGACCACCGTGCCGCTGCCATCAACCACCTCATAGGCGCCTTCGGCAGTGCCGGTGAAGCGGACGTTGAGCGTGCCACCGGCCCAGCTGCCGCTGCCGTCACGGCTGACCGAGGTCAACAGGCCACTGCCGGTGTTGCCGGCAGCGGCGCTGGCATCCACACGGCCATCGCCGGTGGGGATGCGCATGAAGATCTCGCTGCCGGGCAGGGCGTCGGAGACCAGCTGGCCGGGCGCAACCTCCACCTGCCGCTGGTTCTGGTCGCCGCTGTAGGTCACGGTGCCGCCGCTCCGCTGGAACGGGGCGTCAGCATCGTTGCTGCCACCGAAGAGATAGCGGCCGCTGCCGTCCCGGGAGTTGGCCAGCGACAGCAGGCTTTCCTGGATGGTCTTCAGCTCGCTCACGATGGCCTTGAGGTCACTGGCCTTGGGCACCGGGCTGTTGGCCTGGATGCTCAGCTCCACGGCGCGCGACATCAGCTCATTGACCTGTGCCAGAGCGTTCTCCTGCAGGCCAAGTCGGTTCTGCACACTGCTGGCGTTCTTGCCGAGCTGCTCGAGCCCTGCCACGACGCGGTCCAGGCCGACGGCCGTACCCGCAGCAACCGGGTCGTCCTTGGCGGAGGTGATCTTGCTGCCAGTCGCGATCTGCTGTTCCAGGTTGCTGATTTTCGACTGCTTGGCGAGCATCAGTGACACCGACTGGTTGAACATCATCCCGGTGGAAATTCGGCTGCTCATCGACGGACGGCTCCCAGGATGGTCTGGAACATGTTGTCGGCGGTGGAGATCAGCTGTGAGGCGGCCTGATAGGCCTGTTGCAGACGCAGCATGTCAGCCGCTTCCTCATCCAGATTGACGCCGGAGATCTCGTCGCGCGCGGCCTGGGCTTTGTCCGTGATGACCTGCTGTGCGTCCAGCGAGTACTCGGCCGAGCGTGCAGCGGCACCCACCTGCGTTGTCAATCCACCAAGCGCTCCGTTGAGCGTGACGGTGCCCCCGTTGAATGCCTTGGCGTCCTCGACCTTGGCCAGCTTTGCCGCATTGCTGTTGTCCGACGAACCTGCAGGGGTAGGGCTGATGCTGAAGGTGTCGCCGACCTTCGGCGCACCGTCCAGCACGAAGCTCCAACCATTGGCGCTGATGGTCTGGCCTGGGGTATAGGTCTGCGGCGGCCCACCGTTGATGGTGTAGGTGGTCGCCGAGGTGAACACGATTGCGGCGGGGTCGCGCAGGTTCGGATTCGACGCGTCGTTGACGGTGACGCCCGTCAGCTTCCCGGTGCCCGTGTTGGCCAATGCAGCCGTGCCCTTGACCGCAGCAGCGGCAGCGATGCGGGAGGGATCGGTGATGGCGGTTTCGAGGCTCCCGGCCACGCCCGCCGTGGGCTGCAGCAGAAAACGATCATTGGCCGCCGGGGTGCCACCGACCACCAGCTTGACGCCATTGATCACCAGCGGATCGGCAGCGGTGCCAGTGCCCGTCAGTGCAACGGTGGCACCCGTGTCGGCGCGGGTGGCCTGCCACTGGGTTCCATCGAACTTGAGGACGATGTTCTGTGCCTCGAGCTTGGACAGGTCGCCGTAGGTCGCGCTGAGGCTGCCGGTTCCGGTATTGCCCGCGTTGGGCGTAACGCGCGGGTTGCCGATGTTGAAGAAGTCGCCCCCCATCTTGCCGTACAGGTCGACGCCCTGGTGGTGGGCCTGGTTGAAGGATTCGGCCAGGCCGACGGCGAGCTTGCCGAGTTCGGCTTGGGCCGGGGTCAGCACGGTGTCGCGGAACTCCAGCATGCCGCCGATCTTTCCGCCCACAGCCTTGGGGTCGAGCGTGATGGTATTGCCTTGTGTCTCCAGCGCCAGCTGCAGGCGCTCGGGCTGGTACGGATCGGTCACCGTGGTGACCTTGGACGCCGTCGTGCCCACCACCAGCGCATTGCCACCAGCGGTGTAGACGTTCATCACGCCACCGTCCTGGACAACGGCGGTGCCTCCGGTGTAGCCGATCAGCTGCGAGATCAGCTGATCGCGGCGATCAAGCAGGTCCGGCGCAGCATTGGCGATGTTGGTGCCGATGGCTCCGTTGATCTGCGCAATCTCCTGCGCCAGGCGATTGACTTCCGTGGCACCGGCGATGAGTCCGTTGTTGACCTCGCTGCCGAGGTTGTTCATCTGCGTGTTGAGCTGCACGAAGCGGCTTGCCAAGGCCTTGCCACCATCGAGCAGGCTCTGCCGATCGGCCGTGCCGGCCGCGTTCGACGAGAGGCCGCTGACGGCATCGAAGAAGTTGGACCAGGAGCCGGCGACATTCGTGGCCGGGTCCGAGAACAGGGCATTCACCCGGTCGGCCATGCCGGAGAGCTGCTTCAGGCGCGCCAGCTCACCGCTGCTGTCGAGCAGGCGCGAGATGGCCAGCTGGTCGGCAGCGCGGCGGATGTCGGTGATGCGGGTGCCGCTGCCAACGTCCCCAAAGCCGTAGTTCTGCGGATCAGACGTGGCGAAGTCGACCTTCTGCCGGCTGTAGCCGGGGGTGTTGATGTTGGCGACGTTGTGGCTGGTGGTCGCCAATGCACGCTGGAAGGCGAGCAGGGCACCGGTACCGGTGGAAAGTACGCTGGACATGGGGTTCCTCAACGACGAGTGATACCCAGCGCCGCAGTTGCGGTGCTGGCGAAGGTCTGGCCAAGGCGCGAGCCGGCATCGGCGACGGCGCTGACGGCGCGCTCGATGGTCGGTCCGCCGGCGATCGCGGCGATCTTGGCCGCATAGCGTGGATCGGTGGCATAGCCGGCGCGCTGCAGGCCGCGGGCGAAGCCCTGCACGTCGGTGCCGGCCTGCAGGGCCTGCTGGTAACGCGGGCTGGTCTTCAGCAGGCGCACGTAGTCGGCGAAGCTCTCGGCCGGCGAACTGTAGGCGCGGAAGCTGGCGGTCTCGTTGCGCCGCACGCCATCGACATATTCGTGGGTGCCGGCCGTGGCGCGCTGGCCGTTCCAGCCATTGGCCTTGATGCCGAACAGATTGTGCGAGGTGCTGCCGTCGGCATGCTTGATGTGGCGCTTGCCCCAGCCGGTTTCCAGCGCCGCCTGGGCGACCAGGGCGCGGGCATCCACGCCCAGCTCCTTGGCTGCGCTCTGTGCGTGCTGCCAGATGCTGGCAACGAAACCTTCCGGGGTGTGTTCGCCCAGCTGGGCGACGGCGGTGCGCGTGGCCATCGCATCGGCTGGGCTGATGGCCGTGCCGCGGTTGCTGGCGGTGGCCGACCACTGGTCGCTGCTGGCGGCCCAGTCCTCGCCCTGCAGGCTGCCGATGTACGGATCCTCGGTGCCCAGCGAGCGGTGCATGCTGCTGCTCTCACGGCCGGCGATCAGGTCCAGGGCCTGCTCCATCGGCGCGACAGCCGCCTGTGTACCCTGCTGTGCACCGGCGGCCAACTGCTGCAGCAGGCGCACGGCCTGGCTGCCATCTTCCAATGGCAGCGACGGTGCCGGCTTGGCCGGTGCATTGAGCTGGTAAGCACGGCTGGCCTTGGCCGGATCCACGCGGGTATCCAGCGCCGGACCCTCGGCGGCCTGCCCGGACAGCTGGCGGCTGATCATGCCGGACAGGCCCAGGCCCTTGCCGCGGGTCATCGCCTCGGCAATCTTCTGGTCGTACATGTCGCGGAACATCTTGTTTTCGCCGGGGAACAGCGAGTCGCCGAAGCTGGCGTCACGCATGCTCTTGACCAGCATCTGCGCGAACTGGCCTTCCAGCTGGCGCGCGACCTTGTCGATCTTGGCCGGATCGTTCTGTTGCGCCGGGTGCAGATCGAATGCGGGATTGATGCGCATATCAGATCACCTCGAGCTCGGCACTCAGGGCGCCGGCCTGCTTCAGGGCTTCCAGGATCGCGATGAGATCACCTGGTGCTGCGCCCACGGCGTTCACCGCGTGCACGATCTCGTCCAGGGTGGTGCCGCCGCTGAACTTGAACATGCGGCTGCCGTCGTTGGTGGCGGTAATGGTCGACTGCGGGCTGGCCACGGTGCGGCCGCCGGACAGCGCATTGGGCTGGCTGACGTTGGTGTTTTCCTGGATGGTCACGGTCAGCGAACCATGCGAGATCGCAGCCGGTCCCACGCGCACCTGCTGGCCGATGACCACGGTGCCGGTGCGCGAATTGACCACCACCTTGGCCGGGGCGCTGCCGGGGGTCAGTTCCAGGTTCTCGATGCGCGCCAGCAGGCCGATGCGTGCGCCCGGATCGGTCGGCGCGGTGACCGCCACGGTCACGCCGTCGACCGCACGCGCTGCGCCTTCGCCGAAGGCATTGTTGAGTGCAGCGACCATGCGCGAGACCGTGGTGAAGTCGTTGTTGTGCAGGTTCAGGGTGATGTCGCCGCCGTTGGCCAGTGGATCGGGCAGGGCGCGTTCAACCGTGGCACCGTTGGGGATGCGGCCGACGCTGGGCACGTTCACCGAGACACGGGAACCATCCTTGCCCTGCGCACCAAAGCCGCCGACGATCAGATTGCCCTGGGCGATGGCGTAGATCTGGCCGTCGGCACCACGCAGCGGCGCCATCAGCAGCGAGCCGCCACGCAGCGAGACCGCATTGCCGATGGAGGATACGGTGATGTCGATCGGCTGGCCCGGCTTGGCGAACGGCGGCAGTTCGGCGTGGATCGCCACGGCGGCCACGTTCTTCAGCTGCGGGTTGACGTTCGGCGGTACGTTGACGCCCAGCTCGCCGAGCAGGTTCTTCAGGCTCTGCACGGTGAAGGGAGCCTGGCTGGTGCGGTCGCCGCTGCCATCCAGGCCGACCACCAGGCCATAGCCCACCAGCGCGTTGCCGCGAACGCCGCCGACCTGGGCCAGGTCCTTGATGCGCTCGGCACTGGCGGGCGCCGTCACGGCCAGCAGCATCAGCGCGGCGAACGACGCCACGCAGCGCTGCCAGGAGGAAGTGAGAAAGAGTTTCATGGCCATACTCAGAACGGCGTCAGGCCGGAGTTGAAGAAGCGGCTCAGCCAGCCCATCGCGTTGGACTGCGCGACGGGGCCACGGCCGCCGTAGACGATGCGGGCCTCGGCCACTCGGCTGGACGGAATGGTGTTGTCCTGGCTGATGTCGCCTGGGCGGACGATGCCCTGCACCTGCACCAGTTCATCACCCTGGTTCAGCCGCAGGTTCTTCTGTCCCTGTACCACCAGGTTGCCGTTGGGCAGGCGTTGGACCACGGTGACCGTGACGCTGCCCTGCAGGCGGTTGCTCTGCGCGCTGTTGCCCTTGCCGGTGAAGTCACGCGCGCCCTTGGCCGTGGCACTCAGGATGTCCTTGCCGCCGAGGGTGACCGGCGCGCCGAGAATGGACGGCGTGCCCAGGCTCAGGTTCGATTCCTTGTTGGTTGCGGTATTCGCACTGGTTTGCGCGGTGGTGTTTTCCAGCAGGGTGATGGTCAGCAGGTCGCCAACATCGCGTGCGCGGCGGTCCGAATACAGCTGCAGGGTCGGGCCGGCGGCATAGATGGCACCCGCGGTCGGCTGGGCCTGCGGCGGCATGATCGGCTGGACCGGTGCCATCGTCGGGTAGGGACGCACGTCGCCGGCGATCACGCAGCCACCGAGCAGGGCGGCCACGGCGCAGGCGAGGGCAGTGCGGGCGAAGTTGGAAATGGGCGACATGGCAGTTTCCCGGTTGGGCCGGTCAGAGCTTGTTGTTGAGGTAGCCGAGCATCGAATCGGTGGTGGAGATCGCCTTGGCGTTCATTTCGTAGGCGCGCTGGGTTTCGATCATCGACACCAGCTCTTCCACCACGTTGACGTTGCTGCCTTCCAGCGCGCCCTGCACCACAGTGCCGAGGCCGTTGAGTCCGGGGTTGCCGTTCTGTGCCGGACCAGAAGCGGTGGTCTCCAGGAACAGGTTCTCGCCGCGGGCCTGCAGGCCAGCCGGATTGACGAAGTCGGTCAGGGTCAGCGCACCCACTTCCACCGACGCCGCACCGTCGGCCATCTTCACGCTGATGGTGCCGTCGGTACCGATGGTCACCGACTGCGCGCCTTCGGGAATCTGGATGCCGGGCTGCACCGGATAGCCGCTGTTGGTGACCAGCTCGCTGTCCTGGTTGATCTTGAACGAGCCATCACGGGTATAGGCCGAGCTGCCGTCGGGCATCTGCACTTCAAAGAAGCCACGGCCGTTGACCATCACGTCCAGCGCGCGGCCGGTCTGCTGCTGGCCCCCCTGTTCGAAGTTCTTGGCGGTGGCGACCACGCGCACGCCGGTACCCAGCTGCAGGCCAGTCGGCAGCTGCGTCTGTGCCGACGAAGAGCCGCCGGGCTGGCGCACCTGCTGGTACAGCAGGTCCTCAAAACTGGCACGGTCCTGCTTGAAGCCGGTGGTGTTGGTGTTGGCGAGGTTGTTGGAAACCACCGACATGCGCATCTGCTGCGCATCCAGTCCGGTTTTCGCGATCCACAATGCCTGGTTCATCTTCGGTGTCCTGTCTGGTGAAGCCGGCCGCGAGGTGCGGCCCTTGAATGCGGGTGTGCAAGCGGTGTGCCAGCGCCGGCATCAGCCGGCGCCGGAATTCCGTCAGCTGCCCAGGCGCAGCATGCTGTTGGCGCTGCGCGCGTTCTCGTCGCCGTGCTTGATCACCTGCACCTGCATTTCGTACTGGCGCTGCAGCTGGATCATCTGCACCAGCGCGCCGGCGGCATCCACGTTGCTGCCTTCCAGCTGGCCGCTGTGCACGGCCGTGCCCTGTGCCGGCGCAAACGGTTGGCGTGGATCGGTATTGCGGAACAAGCCATCCAGGCCACGCTCCAGGCGCTCGTCCGGTGCCTGCACCACTTTGATGCGCCCGATCTGCGCCATGGTCTGCGGGCCTTCGCCCTGCGGGATGATCGAGAGCGTGCCGTCGGCACCGATTTCCATCGCCTGGTAGGGCGGAATGGCGATCGGGTTGTTGTTGTCATCCAGTACCGGACGGCCGCTGGAGGTCACCAGCTGGCCGTTCGGCGTGACCGACAACGCCGCGCCGCGCGTGTACGCCTCGCTGCCATCGCTGGACTGCACCGCCAGCCAGGTGCCGGTCTGCAGGGACAGATCCAGCGGCTTGCCGGTGATGTGCTGCGCGCCAGGCGTGCGGTTGAATCCGGCGTCGACGTGCAGCGCATCCACCCGCGAGGCAAAGCCCGGCCCCTTGATCGGGAAGGCTTCGGTGTTGGCCAGCGCTTCCTTGAAGCCAGGGGTGTCCGAATTGGCGAGGTTGTGGCTGAGCGTACCCTGCGCCTGCAGGGAGGCGCGGGCACCGGTCATCGCCACGTAGAGGGCTTTATCCATGCGGGGAGTTCCGTGACAGGGTCAGCAGCTCATCAACGGATGTTGATGACGGTCTGGGTGATCTGGTCCTGCGTGGTGATCATCTGCGCGTTGGCCTGGAAGTTGCGCTGCGCGGTGATCATGTTGACCAGCTGCTCGGTGAGGTCGACGGTGGATGCTTCCAGCGAACCGGCCTGGATCTTGCCGAGGTTGGAGGTGTCCGGCATGCCGGTGCGCGGCGTACCCGACTCGAAGGTTTCCACCCACAGGTTGTTGCCCTTCTGCTCCAGGCCCTGCGTATTGTTGAAGGTGGTCAGTGCGACCTGGCCCAATGGCTTGTCGTCGCCGTTGGAATAGCGGGCATAGACGACGCCGGTTTCCGACACGGTGATTTCGTTGAGCTTGCCGGCGGCGTAGCCGTCCTGCTGGGTGTTGCGCAGGGCGAACTTCTCGCCGTACTGGGTCGAGCCGCTGATATCCAGCGTCATGTTGAGCTGACCGGCGCCGGTGGTCGGGGTGAACGTGCCCAGGCTGACCTTGCCGCTGGCCGGAGTGGTCAGCTTGCCGCTGTTATCGAAGGCGACCGTGGTCGGGGTGCCGGCCGGTTGGCCGTCCACGTAGTTGTGCACGGTCCACTCGTTTGGATTGGCGCCCTTCACGAAGTACGAGACCTGGATATGGCTGACGCCCAGCGAGTCGTACACGGTGATGCCACCGCTGGAATGGTTGTAGCTGTTGGAGTCGGTCGGATCGAAATTTGCGACCGTCGGCTGCTTGGCGTTGGCCGGCAGGGTGAAGCCGACCTTCACTTCGCTGGTCTGCTTCGGCGGGCTGTCGGTGGTCAGCAGCTGCAGGTCGACCAGACGGCCTGCATCGAAGTTTGTGCCATCGGCATTCGGCGCGAATACCTGCAGGCGCGCGCCCTGCGGGTTGATCACGTAACCGGCGGAATCGGTCTGGAAATTGCCGGCACGCGAGTACACGCGCGAGCCGTTCATGTTCATGGTGAAGAAGCCCTCACCGGAGATCGCCATGTCCAGGCTGCGGCCGGTCTGTTCATTGTGGCCCTGAATGAACTGCTGGGCGACATTGGAAACACGGACGCCCGAGCCGGTCTGGTTCTTCGACAGGCCGTAGCTGGTGGAGGCGAACAGGTCGGCGAATTCGGCGCGCGATTGCTTGAAGCCGGCGGTGTTGACGTTGGCGACGTTGTTGGCGGTGACGCTCAGGTCGGTGTTGGCGGCATTGATGCCGGACAGCGAGACATTGAAGCCCATGGGATGCTCCTGGTAAGTACGGGGTATGCGGCTCAGCTGACGCGGAGCACGTAGTCGATCGGGGCCGTGCCCAGGCCCTTGAGGTTCAGGTACAGGCCGTCGGAACCGACGGTCACGCTCTCCACCGGGGCCTGCACGAAGGTGGACAACTTGGTGCTCTTCCCTGTGGTGTCGACGTGGTTGGCGACGATGGAGTACTTGCCCGGTTCCATGCGCTTGCCGTTGGCGTCCTTGCCGTCCCACTGAAACGCGGTTTCACCAGCGGCCTTGGCTTCTACGCTCAGCGAGGTGACCTTGGTGCCGTTGGCGTCGGTGATGTCGACGGTTACGATGCCGGCCGAGGGTGCGGCCACCGTGCCTTCGACGCTGCCTTCCTTTTCCAATACCAGCTTTTCCGACGGCACCAGCACCTGGTGACCGACCAGCGCGGCACCGCGCAGTACCTGGTCGCTGGCCATCGATTCCTGGAAGCCCTTCACCGTCTTGTTCAGATCGGTGATGCCCTGCACGGTGGACATCTGCGCCATCTGCGCGACCATCTGCGTGTTGTCCATCGGCTTCAGCGGATCCTGATGCTGCAGCTGCTCGGTCATCAGGCGCAGGAAGTCGGCCTGGTCCAGCGTGTTCTTCTTCTTGGTGGCGTTGCTGTTCGGGGCGTTCAGGCCCAGCGCGGAATAGACGTCCTGGCTGGTCTGGTTGTTGACGGCGGTGGTCATGGCGGTATCCGGTGCTGCGGGGCTCAGCGGCCCATGGTCAGGGTGGCCAGGGCCAGTTCCTTGGCGGTGGTCAACATCTCCACGCCGGCCTGGTAATTGCGCGAGGTCGAGATCAGGTTGACCATCTGTGCCACCGGATCGACGTCGGGCTGGTAGATGTAGCCATCGCCATCGGCCAGCGGGTGGCCCGGCTCATAGCGCTTGATCGGCGCGGCCTCGCTCTGGGTGATTTCCTTGACCTTCACCGAGGTGATGTTCGGATCGTTCTTGCTGGTCACGGCCTGGAAGATCGGCTCCAGCGGCTTGTACACGGCGTCGGCGGAACCGGCGACGGTGTCGGCGTTGGAGAGGTTGGAGGCGATGGTGCTCATGCGCACCGACTGCGCCTGCAGCGCGGAGCCGGCGATATCGAAGATCGGCAGGTTGCTCATGGCTTATTGCCCCGTGATCGCGGTCAGCATGGAACGCACCTTGCTCTCGACGAAGCTGAGCGAAGCGCGGTATTCGAGTGCGGCGCGGCCATAGGCGGCACGCTCGGCATCGGGATCGACGGTGTTGCCGTCCAGGCTGGGCTGTACGCCGTCGCGCGCGATCTGGAACGGATTCAGGCCACTACTGATTTCGTAGTGCTGCTCGTTGGTGGTGGTCATCAGGCCGTTGGCATCCTGCCCCTGGGCATGGCGCAGGGCGGCATCGAAGTCCAGGTCCTGGGCCTTGTAGCCGGGCGTGTCGGCATTGCCGAGGTTGCTGGCGATCAGCTTCATCCGCTGTTCGCGCAACGGCATGGCCTGGGCGTGGACGCCCAGGTAGTCGGTAATCAGGTTGCGCACGGTGCACTCCCACGGGAACGTTGCCCGGGAAGCTGCAAGGGGTGTGCCAAAGCACGCGCGACATCGCGTCCGCCGGGCATGGTCCGGCGCTAGCCCTGGGGTCGGGGAGGTTGTGGTAGCGCCGGGTCATGCCCGGCGGAGACCCGTGACGCGGCCCTACGCCGCCATCGCGACCTTGCGCAGGCGGTCCAGCACGAAGTCAGCCAGTTCGTGAGGCGAGTATTTGGCGACGAAGGCGTTGGCGCCGACGCGCTCGACCATCGCATTGTTGAATACGCCCGACAGCGAGGTGTGCAGCAGCACGTACAGGCCGGCCAGGCCCGGATGGCGCCGGATTTCCGTCGTCAGCGTATAGCCGTCCATGGCCGGCATCTCGATGTCCGAGATGACCATGGCGTAGCGCTCGGCCGGGTTCTCGCCGGAGGCATGGATCTGCAACAGGTGGTCCAGTGCCTGCTTGCCATCGGAAAGCAGGGTGGCGCCCACCCCCAGCTGGTCCAGCACGCTGCGGATCTGCTGGCGGGCTACGCGCGAGTCGTCCACCACCAGCACCTGCAGCTGCGGGCCGTCGGCCGGCATTGCCATGGTCGGGTCCAGCACCGCTTCGCCACGGACCTGGGCGATGTCGGCCAGTACGCTTTCCACGTCGATCACCTGGATCAGCTCGCCCTGGAAGCGGGTCACCGCGGTCAGGTAGCTCGATTCGGCGCCCAGTTCTGGCGGCGGGTGGATGTCTTCCACCGCGATGTTGACGATGCGCTCCACGCCGCTGACCAGGAAGCCCTGGATCGAACGGTTGAATTCGGTGACGACCAGATAGCCGGGCGAGGTGTCCGCATCGGGCTCGCGCTCGGGATGGCCGATCGCCAGCCCGAGGTCCAGCACCGGCACCGAACGGCCGCGCACGTCGGCCACGCCGGAGAACTGGCTGGGCAGCCCGGGCACCTGGAACAGCTCCGGGCGCCGCAGGACCTCCTGCACCTTGAAGACATTGACGCCAAAAAGCTGACGTCCGCCGAGACGGAACAGCAGCAGCGCCAGGCGATTGTGGCCGGCCAGTCGGGTCCGCTGGTCGATCCGGTTGAGCAGGTCATGGGACATGGCTGCTGTATCGGCGCCGCAGTGGCGGAACTTGAGGGCGCTCTGCCGCCCGCGTGGTCCGCACCGCAATTGTGGCGTCGCGCCATGTTCGACCGAGGCTCGACTCTACAGAACGCAGCTCTGCCCCTCTGGCACACCCCTTGCACGCACCAGGGCCAGATCCCATCGACAGGAGGCGCCATGCGCCGGGTCACATCTCTCTTCGCCATCGCGTTGGCCTTGGCCTCGCCGTGGGCGGTTGCCGCCGACTGGCAGCCGGTGGCCAGCATTCGCGCCGCGGCGTTGTCGACGCTGCCGGCCGGCAGCGAGGGCGAGGCCCAGGTGGCCGATGCGCTGCGCCTGCCCAGGTGTGGTGGCGCGCTGCAGGTGCAGCCCACCGCCAACACCACGGTCGAAGTCAGCTGCCCGGATGCCGGTGGCTGGCGCCTGTTCGTGCCCGTAAAGGTGCGGCGCAACCAGACCGTGCTGGTGCTCAATCGTGGAATCGGCACTGGAGAAACCCTCACCGCCGCCGATATCACTACTGCCCAGCGTGACGCCGCCCGGATTGCCGGTGCAGTGCTGGCCGATCCCAACGCGGCGATCGGCCGCATCGCCCGCCGTCCGTTGCAGGCCGGAGCCCTGCTGTCGAACAACGATCTGGTGGTGCAGCGTCTCATCAAGCGGGGAGACAATGTGGCCCTGGTATCGCGTCGCGGCTCGGTCGAGGTCCGCATTGCCGGTCGCGCGATGGGCGATGCCGGTGAAAACGAACGGGTCTCGGTAGAGAACCTGTCCTCGCGGCGGATCGTGCAGGGCACGGTCGATGCCGCCGGTGACGTAATCGTGGCGCGTTGATTTACCGCGAAATATCCCTAAAGATCACGGCCCTGCGGCCGTTATCCCTTGTGAACGGCAACTCCAGGACACCCCATGAGCCAGAAAATCGACGGCAACCTGCAGGTCCCCCAGGCACTGCGCAGCGTGACGACCCCGGCCAACAAGCCCGGTGTCAGCACCGATGCGGCAGCACGTCCGGTCGAAGCGGCCGACAGCCTGCGCCTGACCGGCGAGGCCACCAATCTGCAGGCCATCGAGCGTGAGCTGGCCACCGCCCCGGCGATCGACGCCCAGCGCGTGGCCGCGGTGCGCGAGTCACTGCAGAACGGTACCTACAAGATCAATCCGGACGCGATCGCATCGCGCATGCTCGAGCTGGACCAGCAGCTGCACGGATGACCGCGCCGATGAGCGAACAACTGCAGCGGCTCGCCCAGGCTCTTGACGTTGAACGCCAGGCCCTGGTTGACCACGACGTGCACGCGCTGATCCGGGCCACCGGGGCAAAGCTGGATGCGCTGCGGGCGCTGGAAGGCACGCCACCGGTCGGGGAGGGCGAGCATCTCCAGGAGCTGGCTGAGCGCAACCGTGCCAATGGCGTACTGCTGTCACGCCGGCGTCGGGAAGTGGATTGGGCCCTACGCCAGCTTGGCCGTACCGAGGCATCTTCCTCTTACGATGCCAAGGGGCAGTCGCACACCGTCACTGCGCGCCGCCCACTCGCTGTCGCCTGACGCGACGGCGGTCGCACAACCCCATCAAGCGGGCTGAAGCCCGCTGCGTGACCGCGTATATTGGGCGCCTGTTCGAACGCCCCGAGTCGCCGTGTCCGCTGCCAACGCCCTGGTTACCGCCCCCCTTCCGCCACAGCCGGTGCTGCAGGCCCTGCTTGAGCGCCTGCGCGAAGGGCTGCTGCTGTTCACTGAAGACGGGCAGGTGGCGCTGGCCAATCCGGCCGCGCAGAACCTGCTGGCCAGCGGCGAGGGTGGCGGTCTGCCACCACCGCAGCGCCTGCGTGAACTGCTGCCGCCCGATGCGCTGGAACAGGCGCGCCAGCACGGCCACTGGAACGGCAGCCTGCCGCTGGGAGAGGGCGTGGTCATCGCCCATCTGTATCACCACGGCCCGGTGGGCCAGGGGCACTTCCTGGCGTTGTTCCGCCATATCGAGGGGCAGGAAGACTACGAGCGCGAGCTGCAGCAGCGCCATGCCGAGCTGCGCCAGGCCTACCTGCGCCTGAACGGCACCCAGGAAAAGCTGCTGCAGTCGGAAAAGATGGCCTCGATCGGCCAGCTTGCTGCCGGCGTCGCGCACGAGATCAACAACCCGATCGGTTACGTGCACTCCAACCTGGGCAGCCTGCAGGAGTACCTGCGCAGCCTGTTCACCGTGATCGAAGCCTACGAACGCGCATTGCGCGCGCCGGACCCGAAGGCGTTGATTCCGGAAATCGACGATATCCGTGACCGCCTGGACATCGATTTCATCAGCCGTGACCTGCCGCAGCTGATGGCTGAATCGCGCGAAGGCATCGAGCGGGTCACCCGCATCGTGCGTGACCTGAAGGACTTCTCGTATTCCGGCCGCGACGAATCGTGGAAGCTGGTCGACCTGCACGCAGGCCTGGAATCGACCATCAACATCATCTGGAACGAGCTGAAGTACAAGGTCACCCTGGTGCGGGAGTTCGGCCAGCTACCGCTGGTGGAATGCCTGCCGTCGGAGTTGAACCAGGTCTACATGAACCTGCTGCTCAACGCCGGCCATGCCATCGCCGAGCGCGGCACGATCACGGTGCGCACCGGCGTTGATGGCGATCACGTGTGGGTCGAATTCGAGGACACCGGCGGTGGCATCTCGCCGGAACTGCGCCAGCGCATCTTCGATCCGTTCTTCACCACCAAGCCCGTTGGCAGCGGCACCGGCCTGGGCCTGTCGATCTCCTACAGCATCATCAACAAGCACCACGGCCGCATCGACCTGGACAGCACCCCGGGCTTGGGCTCGCGCTTCCGCGTGGTGCTGCCGGTGAAGCAGCCGCGCTGACCGACTCTACATGTGGGTCACCGCAGCGGGCGATCCTCACCGCCATCTCCGTTCTCCACCGGCGCCGGACCGGCGTTGCTGCGGCGTTGCTCCTCATAGGTGCGGAACGCCTGGTGGATGTGCTTGCGCAGTTCGTCGTCGTTCCACGGCTTGGTCAGGAAGCGATAGATCGCACCGCGGTTGATCGCGTCGGTCACGGTGTTCAGATCGGTGTAACCGGACAGCACCAGGCGGATCGTGTCCGGGTACAGCATCTTCACCCGGCCCAGGAACTCGGTGCCGCTCATGTCACTCATGCGCTGGTCGGACAGGATCACCTGCACGTCGTTGATCGCCAGCAGGTCGAACGCATCGCGCACGTTGCCGGCCGCCAGGATGCGGTAGCCATCGCGACGGAACAGGCGCACCAGCGAGCGCAGCACGTTCTCCTCGTCGTCCAGCAACAGCAGCGTGCGGTCGGGACGGGTCTCGGCAAAGGCCTCCGGGCGCAGGTAGCGGCGGCGCAGGGTCATGCCGGCGGCATCGGCCGACATCGGTTCGCCGAACAGGTAGCCCTGGAACACGTCGCAGTCGTTGCGGCGCAGGAAGCCCAGCTGCGCCTGCGATTCCACGCCGTTGGCGATCACGGTCATGCCCAGCTGGTGGCCCATGGCGATGATCGCACGAGCGATGGCCGCTTCGCGGTTACCGGCCGGCGCACTCTTGATGAAGCTGCGGTCGATCTTCAGCTTGTCCACCGGGTAGCGCACCAGCGCACTCAGGCTGGAATCGCCGGTGCCGAAATTGTCCAGGCTCAGGCTGATGCCTTCGTTGCGCAGGTTGGCCAGCGTCTCGTGCACGAAGTTGACGTTGTTGGTCAGCGCGCTTTCGTTGATCTCCAGCGTCAGCATCTGCGCCGGCACGCCCGCCGCCTGGATCAGGCCCATGACTTCTGCGAAGAAGTTGGGCCGCAGCAACTGCAGGGTGGAGACGTTCACGGCGATGGTGAAGTCGTCGAAGCCCTGGTCGCGCCACAGGCGGGCCTGCTTCAGCGCGCCCTCCAGCACCCAGGTGCCGATCTGCACGATGATGCCCAGCCGTTCGGCGGTGCGCATGAAGCGCTCCGGCACCAGCATGCCCAGCGTCGGCGACTGCCAGCGCAGCAGCGCCTCCATGCCCACCACGTGGCCGTCGCGGGCACTGACCAGCGGCTGGTAGCGAAGCTTCAGCTCGCCATTGGGGATCGCGTCGACGATCTGGCGCGCGATGATGCTCTCGCTGTGCGCGCTCGGCGGCGTGTCCACGGCGTGGATGCGCACCGCGTTGCCGCCTTCGCGGGCCGCCTGGTACAGCGCATCCTCGGCATGATCGAGCAGGCGTGAGGCGCTGCTTGCATGGTCCGGGCACAGGCTCACGCCCAGCTTGCCGGTCATGAACAACGTATACGGCAGCACCGACAGGGGCAGCTCCATCTGCTGCCGGATCTCCTCGGCAAAGTCCTCCGGCAGCGGCACGTCGGCCGTGCGTGGCACGGCGATCAGGAACTCATCGCTGCCGTGGCGCCACAGCTTGCCGCGCCCGCGCAGGTAGGACTGCAACCGCTGCGCCACCAGCGCCAGGGCCTGGTCACCCACCTCGGCGCTCATGTTTTCGTTGACCGAAGCGAAGTGGTCGATGTCGACATGCATCAGCATCAGTGCGGTGCCGCCCGAGGCCGCCTCGGCGACCATTACCTGCAGCTCGGGGTTGCCGGCGCCAAGGCGATCAGGCGCATCATCGATGCTGACCGGGGGCTGGTTGGGATTCCACATAGGCTCAGTATTCCGGTGACTCAGCGGCGGCCATGCTGGCCGCCTGGTAGGGGAGGTGGACGTCGATCAGCGTGCCTTCGCCGTGCGCGGATTCGATCCGCACATGGCCACCGACGCTCTGCGCGCGCTCACGCATCACGATCAGGCCCAGCCCGCGCGGACCATCGGGGTCGAAACCCTCGCCATCGTCGCGGATCTGCAGGTGCAGGCCGCGCTGGCCGACATCGCGCAGCTGCAGCTGCACCTGGCTGGCACGGGCGTGGCGCAATACGTTGGTCAGGCTTTCCTGCGCGATACGGAAGCAGGCCTGCTCGATGCTGTTGTCGGGACGGTGCGGCAGGGGCTCGATCTCGGCCAGCAGTTCCACCGGCGACGAACGGAACAGTACCCGTGCCTGCCAGCTCAAGGCTGCTTCCAGGCCCAGCGCGTCGAGCTGCGGCGGGCGCAGCAGGGTAGAGATGTCGCGCAGCTTGGCCACCGTGGTATCGGCCAGACTGACGATCTGCGCCAGATCCTCGGCGCGGCGCTGCGGATCATCTTCGTCCTGTGCTGCGTAGGCGGACAACTTGATCGCCGTGATCGCCTGGCCGATGTCGTCGTGCAGATCGCGCGAGATCGCGCGGCGTTCATCCTCCTGCAGCGAGAACAGGCGGCCGGCCATCGCCTGCAGTTCACGGTTGCTGGTTTCCAACGCACTGCGGGTGCGCTCGGAATCGCTCAGGTCGCGCACGATCAGCAGCTTGCAGTCGCGTCCGCCATAACGCACTTCACCTACCGCCAGGCCGGCATGGAAGCTGCGGCCATCAGCGCGCTGCATCGCCACCACGCTGCTGTGACCGGGCCCCAGGTGGGGCTGGCCTGCACGCAGCTGGCTGCGCACGCGGGACAGATCGGCGTTGCCCACCAGTGCCGACAGCGGCTCGCCCAGCAGGGTGTGGCTGCCATAGCCGAACAGGCTGGCGGCCCAGGCATTGGCGTACAACACGTGTTCTTCGGAGAGAATCACCACGCCATCGGGCAGTACCCGTACCAGCTCGCGGAACTGCTCCTCACGCTCGCGCAGCAGGCGTCGCGACTGCTCACGCTCGGTCACGTCCTGCAGCGTGCCCAGCACGCGATTGCGGCCGGCCTCGTCGATGCCGCTGGCAGCACGCAGATGCACCATCAAGGCGCGGCCATCCATCGACAACAGCGGCAGCAGCACGTCCACGTGCACGGGATCGCCGGAGCAGAGTTCGGCCAGCAGCTGTTCGGTCTGGGTAGCGGTGGCCGGATCGGCCGGCACCAGCAGTTCGTCGAAGCGATGCCAGCGCCGGGCCTCGGGCGAGCGGCGACCCAGCAGGCGGTAGACCTGGTTGGAATAACGGCCGAGCCCCGTGGACGGGTCCAGCTCCCAGGCGCCGATGCGGGCCAGCTCGTGGGCTTCTTCCACCCGGGCCAGCGCCTGGTCGCGGCGCAGTTGCGCCAGATCCTCCGCAGTGCGGTCGATGGCAATCAACAAGCGGGCGTTGTGGCCGTCGTAGCTGATGGCGTTGGAGCGCAGCTCCATCTGCCGCAGCGAGCCGTCACGCAGCTGCAGCTGGGTACGCAGGATGCACAGTTCCTCTGGTGCCTCGCGGATCGCCTCCAGCTTGGTCTGCAGTGCCTGGTCCTGGCCTGGCGGCCACAACGCGTCGATGGTCTGCTCCAGCAGTTCGTCACGGTCCCAGCCGAAGGCGGTGCAGGCCGCCGGATTGGCATCGAGGATCGCCAGCGTATCGAGGTCATAGACCAGGATCGGGCCGGGGTTGCCTTCGAACATCTGCCGCAGGCGCAGCTCCGAGGCCTGCTGGCGTGCATGGGTGTGCAGCACGTGCTCGGCCAGCGGGCGCAGCAGCAGATACAGCAGGCCCGCACTGGCAAGGGCGAAGAACGAGCCCTTCAGGCCCTGCCACAAGGCCGCCTGCTGCGGGTCAGGCACCAGTGCCTGCACCGCACTGTCGGTGGAGATCATCCAGGCCAGCGCCATCGCCAGGTAGCTCAGCACCACCCGGCGCCGGTCGCGGCTCAGCGCCTGCGCCATCCGCGGGTCGGGAACTGGGGCGTTGCCGGTCGGTTCTGCGGGCATGGACAGGGCGGAAGAAAGGGGCGCCGGCCATCTTACCGCGCAGGTGCGCCCAGACCACTCAATTATCCGCCGCAGGCGCCGTTAACCACTGCGTGCCCCGCTGACGGGCGTGTCATCCGGAGCAAGATCGCGTGGACCAAGGGATCATCGCCAGCCTGCTGCAGCACCCGCTTGCGTCGGCGCTGGTCATCGTCGACCGCACGGGCCGCCCGCTGGCGGCCAATCCGGCTGCGCGCGACCACGGCTTGCCGGCTACCGTGGCTGCGTATGCGCCGATGCTGGAAGATCTGCGTCTGATGGCCGCCGATGGCGGCATCGTGGCCTGCACGCTGCCGGGTGGCCCGCACGGGCACTACGACGGCCACCTGCGGGCCGTGCACGATGGCGCCGGCAATCTGCTGGCCTTCACGCTGAGCATTCCCGAACCGGTGCCGCTTGGCGGCGGTGGGCGCTGGGAGCTGGCGCTGGACAGTGCCGGGCACAGCCTGTGGGACTGGGACATTCCCAGCGACCGTGTGGTGCGCACCCCGGCGCTGGGTGACGAAACCGCCACCGAGATCCTGGCCCGCGTGCACAGCGAGGATATCGCCCAGGTGCGGGTCGCACTGGACGAGCATCTGCGTGGCTTGAGCGAGCAGTACAGCGCACAGTTCCGCTTCCGCCAGGCCGATGGCCAGTGGCGTTGGGTACTGGACCGCGGGCGCGTGGTCGCGCGTACCGCCGATGGCCAGCCGCTGCGCATGGTCGGCACGCATACCGATATCGAACAACAGAAGCAGCTGGAAGGGCTGCTTCAGGAACAGCAGCTGCACCTGAGCGAGGCCCAGCGCATCGCCAGCATGGGCAGCTGGTCGTTCGACCCCAACAGCGGTCATTTCTGGTGGTCGCCGGAACTGCGCTCGATGCTGGCGCTGGAGCAGGGCAGCGCGCCCGGCCAGCGCCGCTGGCTGAAGCAGCTGCATCCGCGCTCGCGGGGTGCGTTGCGCGCGGCATGGCGGCGCCTGTGGCGTGATGGCCGGGCCGCCAACATCGAACTGGAATTGACCCGCGGCAACGAACCGTCGCAGCATCTGCGGCTGTGGATGCAGCCACTGCTGGACATGGACGGACAGCCCAAGCGGCTGCTCGGCCAGGTGCAGAACATCACCGAGCAGCACCAGACCGATGCGCTGATCCGCTGGCGGACCGAGCTGCTCAACCGCGTCTCCGCGCTGGGCCGCATCGGCGGCTGCGAGATCGAGGTGCAGACCCGGCACATGCAGTGGACCGAGGAGTGCTACCGCATCCACGGCCTGCGCAAGGAGCCGATCACCCTCGACCAGGCGCTGGCGCTGTACACCGAAGATTCGCGCAATGCCTTCGACGCCGCATTGGTCCGGATTGCCGGCGGCGGACTGCCCGAACAGCTGGACCTGTGCTTCTACCGTCAGTCCGGCCTGCGCGTGTGGGTGCAGGTGCTGATCGAGCTGGACCGCCGTGATGGCCTGCCGCCGCGCTTCGTGGTGCTGTTCCGTGACATCACCCGCGAGCGCGAGGCCAACGAGCGCATCGAGCTGCTGGCCCACTACGATCTGCTCACCGGCCTGCCCAATCGCGTGCTGCTCGGCGAACAGACGGCAGAAGCCATCGAGGAAGCGCGCGACCGTGGCACCTCGCTGGCGATGCTGTTCATCGATCTGGACGGTTTCAAGACCATCAACGACAGCTTCGGTCATGCCACCGGTGATGCGCTGCTGAAGGCCGCTGCGACGCGCCTGCACCAGAACCTGCGCAACAACGACCTGTTTGGCCGCTTCAGTGGTGACGAGTTCATCGTGGTGCTGCGCGATCTGGCCGAGCCGGAAGACGCCGGCCACGTGGCGCGCAAGCTGATCGCCTCGTTGGCCGAGCCGCTGCGCCGTGGCGAGACCACCTTGAAGGTCGGCGCCAGTGTCGGCATCGCGATGCTGGGCGACGCGCAGACCGACTTTGATTCCCTGCTGCGTGCTGCCGACGCCGCGATGTACGCGGCCAAGGAAGCCGGGCGCAATACCTACCAGTACTACAGTCAGGACGCGCTGGCCCGCATCCAGCGCAAGCTGGAGCTTGAGCACGCCCTGCACGGCGCCATCGAGCGCGAAGAGTTCAGCCTGGCCTACCAGCCGCTGCTGCATGCCCACCACGGCGAGCCGCCTGCAATCGAGGCGCTGCTGCGCTGGCACCGGCCCGGGATCGGCTACTGCAGCCCGGCCGAGTTCATCCCCATTGCCGAAAAATGCGGCGAGATCGTGCGGATCGGCGACTGGGTGCTGAATGAAGCCTGCCGCCAGGCCACCGCCTGGGACCGCGCCGGCCTGCGCTTCGACCGCATTGCGGTGAATGTCTCTGCGGTGCAGCTGCGTGACCGTGGTTTCGCCGAGCGCGTGATCGAGATCTGCCACGCCCATGGTTGGCCGCCGCAGCGACTGGAACTGGAACTGACCGAGTCGGCACTGATCCGTGACACCGACATCCTGCGCCATTGCTTCGATGTGCTGGAACGGCACGGCGTGCCGCTGGCGGTGGATGACTTCGGCACCGGCTTCTCCAACCTCAATTACCTCAACCGCTTCCCGGTGGGCCGCCTGAAGATCGACCGCAGTTTCGTGCAGGGCATGCTGCACGATTCGGGCACGGCCGAAGTAACCCAGGCCATCGTGCACCTGGGTCACGCGTTGGGCATGAAGGTGGTGGCCGAGGGCGTGGAAACGCACCAGGAAGAAGACATGTTGCGCCGGCAGGGCTGCGACGAGATCCAGGGTTACCTGTACTCGCGCCCGCTCAGCCCGCGCGACCTGGCGCAGTGGTTACGTCAGCCACAGCCGGTTTCGCTGCGTACCGATGCCAGCGGGGAAGTGGTGCTGGTGCGCTGATCAGCTGCGCTGGTGGGAATTGACCTTGGCTGCTGTGTCTATCCACGCATGGCGTGGATCTACCGCAACCCGTTTTGTTGGGTGCTGACCTTGGTCGGCACGAATGCCTCCTGCACGCGCGACCATCCACGCATGGGGTGGATCTACCTTGGGAACTCCGCCTTCAACTGCATGCGCAGCGCTTCGACGATGGCCGCATAGCGCCGCTTCTGGACCAGATAGCTGGCCAGGAACAGCGGCAGCACCAGCAGCATGGGCGCCACCATCGGGCGCATCACCACCAGCGGCAACAGCAACAGCGACAGGATGGCCACGAACCAGCTGCACAGTCCGATCACCCGCACCTCGTGCCGTCGCGTGTTGAGTACGATGCGACCGCGCATCACGGGGAAGTAGCGCAGGCCGAAGCTCGGCGCGAAGCTCTCGCGGAACGCCATGCTGCCATCGGGCAGCGCATGGAAGGCCAGTCGCAGCCACTTGTCCCGCGGCAGGTCACGTTCCAGGCTGCCCAGCGAGAGCCGGGCCTGCATGGCGGGCGACGCTGTGATGCGTTCGTTGAACAGGGGGACGCCCCAGCTGAAATAGCTGGCCGCCCAGGCCATCATAAGGACGGTCTCGATCAGCAGAAGTGCAATCAGGGCGATGGCCATCGGTCTTCCATGAAGGGGACCGGCGGATCATGCCATGCGCGACGGCCTATCCACGCATGGCGTGGATCTACCTCAAGGCTTCGCCATCCAGCCCCAGGTCCCACGCCAGTCCCAGCAGCGCCTCGTCCGCCCGCGACGGGGCGGGGCGCGCGTCCGCCAGCTGCTGCAGTTCGCGGATCTCCTCGCGGGCGACCTCTTCCAGTTGCTGCAGCTGCTCACGCACGCTCGCGTTGCGCGGGCGCTCGGTGTTGGTGAGGGAGGGCAGGGCGTGGATCAGGGTCATGGTGCGCGTACAGGATGCATCCAACGGCGGGTCACAGGCAAAGGCCCCGGAGGAACCGGGGCCTTGCGGGCTGCCGGCGAGGGCAGCGGACATCAGGATCAGAACAGCTCGACGGTGCCGGCGCCCATGCTCTGCTGGGCAACCGGCTTGTGCGGCGGGCGTTCCCATTCGCTGCGCAGTTCGCGCAGGCGGCTGCCGGTGCGCTGCAGGGCGGTCGCGATCTCTTCGTCGAACACGCCGCCGTTGCGGTGCAGCAGTTCCTGCAGGGCGACTGCTTCGCGGTTGATCGCGGTCAGGCGGTCCAGGTGGGTGTGCACGCCGCCCAGCGCCTGGGTGGCGATGTCTTCGAACTGCAGGGCGCGCACGGCTTCGGCCACGCTGCCATCAATCGAACGGGCGCACTCGGAGACTTCGCGCATGCCATCGCCCAGCGAGGCATTGATCTGGGCCACGTTGTCGAGCATCGCGGCCGCTTCCTGGCGCGCTTCACGGGAGCGATCCATGTCACGCGACGCCATGTGCGAGACCGTCTCGCGCACCTTGGCAATGGCGTCCTTGGAGCTGTGCGCCAGCTTGCGGATCTGCTCGTTGAAGGTGGTCGAGCGCTCGGACAGGTTGCGCACTTCGTCAGCGACCACGGCGAAGCCACGACCGGCTTCACCGGCACGCGCCGCTTCAATGGCAGCGTTCAGGGCCAGCAGGTTGGTCTGGTCGGCGATCGATTTGACGTCTTCCAGCAGCGCGAAGATGCCATCCAGGTGCTGCGCCATCTGGTCGATGTGCTGCACGGTGGTGCTGCTCTGGCCGCTCACCTGCTCCAGCGCTTCGACCAGCTGTTCCATGCGGTGGCTGGCGTGCTGGGCGAAACGGGCAACGTCGAGGCCGGCATTGCCTTCATCACCGGCGCGGTCGACGATACGCGACAGGGCCTGGCTCTGCTGGCGCGACTTGCGGTTCATGGCATCGAAGCTGCCCCCCAGGCTGGAGACGGCCTGGCGGATCAGGTCACGGGCACGTTCCACTTCGCCGCGCGAACCGTCGATCTCGTTGCCGACGAAGTTGCGCAGTTCGGTCAGCAGCTGGTCCTGCTCACGCAGGACACGGGCATGTTCCGGGGAACGGTGCGCCTGGGCGCGGGTGGTCCACCACGCAAAGCCGAGCCAGCTCAGCGTCATCGTGGTCAGGATCGCCCAGCGCAGGGCGGCCGGCCATTCGAAACCGATGGCGAAGGGGAGCAGCAGGGTCAGAGCCAGGGGGGCGGCCAGACGGATGAAAATGCGTGAGTACATGGACGTTCTCGGGAGGTGCACGGAGGATGTATCGGCCGTACCCCCTTTCTCTTTAACGTCGATGTGCCCGGAAGTGCATTCTGAATGCGCCGGTTTTCCGGCGCCTTGGCGGCTTCAGGGTCAGAGCCCTTTCCGTGCCGGAAAGGGATCCGACCCCATGGCCTCAGGCCAACTGCCGGTCCACGGCCTCGATCATCGCCTTGCGGCTGAACAGGAAGTCCCAGTAGCTGCCGCCCAGCTGGCGCCACAGCACCGCCGAGCGCACCGCGGCCAGCAGCAGGGCGCGGATCTCGGCCACCACGCCAGCCTGGCCCAGATAGTGCGGGTTGCCCTGCACCATCACCCGCGGCTTGAGGTGGCTGATGGTGTCGGCGTACAGGCCGCCGAGATTGGCCAGCACGTCCGGATGGCCGCTGTCGCCCAGCTCGGTGGCCTGGCGCTGGGCGCGCTCGATGCCCGAGGCGACCTTGTTCACGGTGGCGCCGTCCTGCACGAAGCGGCGCTCCAGTTGAAGCACCGACAGGGCCAGCTTGGGCAGGATCGGGTCCTGGCCCTGGTTGCGGAAGTAGTTGTGCAGCAGGCGCAGGCCGGCCTTCAGTGCATGGCGGTCACCGAACACCTCCTGCGGCGAGGACGCATCGACACGGAACACGCTGTCCACGGCGGTGCGCACGGCGGCGGCGTCGGAATGGCCGGTATCGGCGATACGGCGTACCTGCTGCAGGGCCTGGGCTATGCCGGCCAGGGCCAGGACGCGGTCGTCGACAGTGAAACTCATGCAGCGATTACCTCAAAAGGGGAGGGGGTGGTGCGCAGGCGCTGTTCCAGCGGCGCATCGGTGGCGGCGATCACCGCGCCACCCAGGCACACGTCACCGTCATACAGCACCAGTGATTGACCGGGGGTAACGGCGCGCTGCGGGCGCGCGAAGTTGACCAGCACGCTGCCATCGTCCAGCACCTCGACCGTACACGGCTCGTCGGGCTGGCGGTAGCGGGTCTGGGCGGTGCATTCAAAGCGCCGTGCCGGCGGCGCGCCGGCGATCCAGTGCGCGGTTTCCGAGCGCAGGCGATCGGACAGCATCCACTTGCTGTCGCGGTCCTGATCCACGTACAGCACGTTGCTGGCCACATCCTTGCCGACCACGTACCACGGCGCGGCCGGGCGGCCACGCACGCCGCCGATGTTCAGGCCTTCGCGCTGGCCCAGGGTGAAATAGAACACGCCCGGATGTTCGGCGATGACGCTGCCGTCGGCCGGGTCGAGGATCTGGCCGGGCTTGGCCGGCAGGTAACGGCCGAGGAATTCACGGAAGTCGCGCTCACCAATGAAGCAGATGCCGGTGGAGTCCTTCTTGGCGTGGGTCGGCAGGCTGACGTCACGTGCGATCCGCCGCAGGTCGGTCTTTTCCAGGTCGCCGATCGGGAACAGGGTGGCCGCCAGCTGTTCCTGGCCCAGCTGGTGCAGGAAGTAGCTCTGGTCCTTGGAGCGGTCGGCGCCGCGCAGCAGCAGCCACTGGTGGCCGCGCTGGGTCACACGTGCGTAATGGCCGGTGGCGATGCGTTCGGCGCCCAGCTCGCGGGCGGCATCCAGGAAGTGCTTGAACTTCACTTCGCGGTTGCACAGCACGTCCGGGTTCGGCGTACGGCCGGCCGCGTACTCGGCCAGGAAGTGCTCGAACACGCCCTGCCAGTATTCGCTGGAGAAATCGCGGAAGTGGAACGGAATGCCGAGCAGGCCGCAGACGGCCACCGCATCGCGGCGGTCGTCCTCGGCACGGCAGTCGCCGCTGCCGTCGTCGGCCCAGTTCTGCATGAACAGACCGGCTACGGCCTCACCCTGCTGTACCAGGCGCCAGGCGGCGACCGAGGAGTCGACGCCACCGGAGACGCCCACCATCACGCGCGGAGTGCTCATGCGACCTCCCGGACCAGGGAAAGTGGATGGCGCTGGCCACCGAGGTAATCAGCCACCACCTGCCAGACCAGCGGGCTGCGCTGGCGCTCGCCGGCGGCCTGCAGTTCGGCCGGGGTCAGCCAGAGTGCGCGGTCGATGCCGGTGTCCAGTGGCTGCGCCGGGTCGTGCGAGACCGGGCGCGCTGCGTAGCAGAAGCGCAGAAAGGCGGTGCCGTCGCCGGCAGTCCACTGGTAGCAGCCGATGAAATGGGTCAGCTGCACCGTCCAGCCGGTTTCCTCGCGGGTCTCGCGCAGGGCTGCCTCGGCCAGGCTTTCGCCCGGCTCGAGGTGGCCGGCCGGCTGGTTCAGCACCTGGCGGCCGTCGATGGTCTCTTCAACCAGCAACACGCGGCCGCCGTCGACCACCACGGTGGCGACGGTGGCGTGCGGTGCCCAGCGCGGGTCCGGCGTAGCGTTCAACTCAGAACTCGTCCTTCTTGGTCAGTTCCAGCTCCATGGCGTCGGCGGTGCGGATGGCCGCATCGATGGCGTCGCTGAGCTGGTCGGCCGTGGCATCGGCGTCGATCTTCACCACGAACATGGCGGTGGTGTCCTGCTTCACCCAGCCGCCCATCTTGGCGTCCTGCGAATCTTCCAGCAGGCGGTTGGCCACGGCCACCGGGAACTGCTTGGTCTTGGCGTTGTAGGCCGGCGACCAGATCTCGCGGATGTTGTGGGTGCCGAAATCTTCCACCGACGAGCGCACGTAGACCATCTGGGTGCGGTCACCTTCGACGTCGAACACCATGCGGTAGTCGCCGTCCTCGTCGACCTCGTAGGTGTAGCCCAGCTTGTCCAGGTGGCGGGCCACGGCCTTGTCGGCCTGGGTCTCGGCGGCGGCGGAGCCGGCGGCGGCCAAGGCGATCAGCAGGGCGGAGAGAAGGGTCCTTTTCATGAAGATCCTGTGAAACAGTGTTGAGAGAGGATGCAATTGTGACGGCGGCCGTGCGTGCCGTCCAATCTGCGGCGGGCCGACGCAGGCCCGCTCGAGCCTCTATAATGAGCAGATGCCCCGCGAGTCTTCCCCCGATTCCCATCACGAGCACGGCGTTGCCGTGGAACCCGCGCGCCCGGAAGTGGCGCCGCCGCCGTTCTACCAGGTGATGCTGCTCAACGACGACTACACCCCGATGGATTTCGTGGTGGACGTACTGCAGCAGTTCTTCAGCATGGACCTGGACAAGGCCACGCAGGTGATGCTGCACGTCCATACCCGCGGCCGCGGCGTGTGCGGGGTGTTCACCCGCGAAGTGGCCGAGACCAAGGTTGCCCAGGTCAACGAGTATTCGCGGATGAACCAGCACCCGCTGCTGTGCACGATGGAAAAGGCCTGACCGCCCCCGACCTGTAGAGCCGAGCCGATGCTCGGCTGCTGTTCACCCAGGCATCCAGATCTCTGCCAGCAGCAGCCGAGCGCAGGCTCGGCTCTACAGGTGGATCACCCCTCCGCCAACGCCTCCAGCGCCATACGCGCCACGGCCTCGTCGACCTCGGCGGGGGCGCCGTCATCGCGGAACCAGACTGCCGACAGCCCCGCGCTGGCTGCGATCCAGCGCAGCAGGCGCGTGCGCTCCAGGCCCGCCAGTGCACTGACTTGTTCCAGCCGGGCGGCAAACCGCTCCGGCTGCGTCGCAACGTGGATGCCCGGACCGCACAGGTCCGGGTTGCTGAACAGTGTCGTGTAATCAAAGGCACGATCACCCAGCAACCGCTTCGGGTCGATCGCCAGCCAGCCGCGCGTGCCGAAATCGAGCACGTTGTCGTGGTGCAGGTCGCCATGCAGCGGCCGGATCTCGCGCTCTTCCTGCAGCAACCCCTCCGCCAGTGATCTGCACTGTTCCAGCAGTGGCGGCAGCGCAGCCCTTGGCTGCAGCAGGTCGGCGAACCATCTACGGAGGCAGACCAGTTCCGCTGGCGGCGCGCTCCGTGGCCGGTGCAGCCGCTGCAGGACCTGGCACAGGATCGTGGTGCAGGCGTCATCGTCGCCCTTGATCGAGCGTTGCCGCAGCGAGTCGCCGCCGGCACGCTCGATCAGGATCGCCGGTCCCTCGTGGGCCAGCAGGCGGGCGGCGCCATCGCCCTCCCACCAGCGCAGCAGGCGATGGCTGTTCTGCTCTTCGGTTTCGCTGCTGATCTTCAGCATGGCCGGCTCGCCGGCGATGGTCAGCACCGGCCAGAGCTGGGCATGGGGCGTTTCGATGGCTGCCCCATCACGCCGCAATCGCCAGCGGCTCAGGTAGGGTTCGCTCATGCTGGGCGGGCTGTCCTGGAGTGAATGAAGATCAAGCGATGTGTACTGCTAACGCCATCTGAACGCAGCAATCCGCTAGGGTGATGGAAATCGCGTAGTCAGGCCGCATATTGTCCCCATCTGCCGCCGGAGTAATCCATGTTCAGCAAAGACCTCGAACACACCATCGGCCAGTGCTACAAGCGCGCCCGTGAGGCCCGGCATGAGTTCATGACGGTCGAACACCTGCTGTTGGCACTGCTCGACAACCCGTCCGCCCAGGCCGTACTGAAGGCGTGTGGCG
This sequence comes from Stenotrophomonas sp. GD03819, assembly GCF_029841665.1. Taxonomy (NCBI): domain Bacteria; kingdom Pseudomonadati; phylum Pseudomonadota; class Gammaproteobacteria; order Lysobacterales; family Lysobacteraceae; genus Stenotrophomonas; species Stenotrophomonas sp. GD03819. Next base: position 189,668 of record NZ_JAOCEW010000002.1, on the reverse strand, counting down.
CCGACGCCGAACGCCTGCGCCAGGAGCTGGAGCAGGCCATCGAGGCCTCCGTGTCCCGCCTGGCCGAAGATGACGGCCGCGATACCCAGCCGACCCTGGGCTTCCAGCGCGTGCTGCAGCGGGCCGTGTACCACGTGCAGTCCTCGGGCAAGAAGGAGGTCACCGGCGCCAATGTGCTGGTCGCCATCTTCGGCGAAAAGGACTCCCACGCCGTCTATTACCTCAACCAGCAGGACGTCACCCGGCTGGACGTGGTCAATTACCTGTCCCATGGCATCGCCAAGCTGGGCGAAGAAGGCGAGCAGCCGTCCTCCTCCTCCGAGGGCGAAGGCCGCATTGAAGGCGGGGAGGGCGAGCCGAAGGGCGATGCCCTGACCGAGTTCGCCAGCAACCTCAACGAACAGGCCCGGGCCGGTCGCATCGACCCGCTGGTCGGTCGTGCCGACGAAATCGAGCGCACCATCCAGGTCCTGTGCCGCCGCCGCAAGAACAACCCGCTGTACGTGGGCGAGGCCGGCGTGGGCAAGACCGCGATCGCCGAGGGCCTGGCCCGCCGCATCGTCGAGGGTTCGGTGCCTGAGGTGCTGGCCGATGCGGTGATCTATTCGCTCGACCTGGGCGCACTGGTGGCTGGTACCAAGTACCGTGGCGACTTCGAGAAGCGCCTGAAGAGCGTGCTGACGGCACTGAAGAAGGTGCCCAACGCGGTGCTGTTCATCGACGAGATCCACACCATCATCGGTGCTGGCTCGGCGTCGGGCGGCACCATGGATGCCTCCAACCTGATCAAGCCGGCGCTGGCGTCGGGCGAGCTGCGCTGCATCGGCTCGACCACCTTCCAGGAATATCGTGGCATCTTCGAGAAGGACCGGGCGCTGGCCCGTCGCTTCCAGAAGATCGATATCGTCGAGCCGACGGTGGGCGAGACCTACGAGATCCTGCAGGGCCTGAAGTCCAAGTACGAGCTGCACCACGGCGTCACCTATTCCGACGAGGCGCTGCAGGCCGCGGTGGACCTGTCGGTGAAGCACATCGGCGACCGCCTGCTGCCGGACAAGGCCATCGACGTGATCGACGAGGCTGGCGCCCGCCAGCGCCTGCTGCCGGAAGGCCAGCGCAAGGAGCTGATCGACGTCGAGGAAGTGGAGGCGATCGTCGCCAAGATGGCGCGCATCCCGACCAAGCAGGTCAGCGCCACCGACAAGGATGTGCTGCAGCACCTGGAGCGCAACCTGAAGATGGTGATCTTTGGCCAGGATCCGGCCATCGAGACGCTGTCCTCGGCGATCAAGCTGGCCCGCTCGGGCCTGGGCAATCCGGAAAAGCCGATCGGCAATTTCCTGTTCGCCGGTCCGACCGGTGTCGGCAAGACCGAGGTGACCAAGCAGCTCGCGCTGCAGCTGGGCATCGAGCTGGTCCGCTTCGACATGTCCGAGTACATGGAGCCGCATTCGATCAGCCGCCTGATCGGTGCCCCTCCGGGCTACGTCGGCTTCGACCAGGGGGGCCTGTTGACCGAGAAGATCGTCAAGACGCCGCACTGCGTGCTGCTGCTGGACGAAATCGAGAAGGCGCACCCGGACATCTTCAACATCCTGTTGCAGGTGATGGACCGCGGCGTGCTGACCGATACCAATGGTCGTGAGGCGAACTTCAAGAACGTGGTGCTGGTGATGACCACCAATGCCGGCGCGGCGCAGGCCTCGCGGCGTTCGATCGGCTTCACCAAGCAGGACCATGCCACCGACGCGATGGAGACCATCCGCCGCAGCTTCACCCCGGAATTCCGCAACCGCCTCGACGCGGTGGTGCAGTTCCAGGCGTTGGGCTTCGAGCACATCCTGCGCGTGGTCGACAAGTTCCTGATCGAGCTGGAGATGCTGCTGCAGGACAAGCACGTCAGCCTGTCGGCCACCCCGACCGCGCGCGACTGGCTGGCTCACCACGGCTTCGACCCACTGATGGGTGCGCGCCCGATGGCCCGCGTGATCCAGGACAAGATCAAGCGCCCGCTGGCCGACGAGCTGCTGTTCGGCAAGCTGGTCAACGGTGGCAAGGTCAGCATCGATGTCCGCGACGACGAGCTGGTGGTCGAGACCCAGGCTGAGCCGGAGCGGCTGCTGCCGGTTACGGTGGAGTGAGCTGAAGGCTTGGCGTGAAAGACTGGAAACAACAAGGGCGGCTTCGGCCGCCCTTGTCCTGTCCGGGGTCAGCGGCTGCGGCGGCGTGCTTCGCGCTTGAACCGCTCGGCATCGATCGGCTCGATGCGCGCAACCTCGCAGCTGCCGCGACCGGTGTCCAGAGCGCTTCGGCCCTCGCTGCACAGCTCGCCAGCCTCCTTGCCGTCGGTCCTGAAGCCGAGGCGGGTGGCCAGCACGGCAGAAGGGCAGCTGTTGCGGAAATGCACGACATAGTGGTCTTCGCCGGAGCGAAGCAGGATGTTCTTGTCGGCGCCGGCACGAACGATCTGCTGTTCGCCGGTCAGTGGTACGCACTGCGCCGGCGGGGTGTCGGCGGCATGGGCGGGCGATGCCAGCAGGGTGGCGGCAGACAAAGCCAGGGGGATGAGCAGGGAAGACAGATTCATGGCGGGGCAGGGGGCGGCGATCCGGACTGGATCGGATCCCAGGATGCCGCCGCCGCTGCAAATGCGAATCTGCCGCAAGCAGGGCTGACCGACGTCACGGTGAGATCGGTCACGATGACCTTTGGCGCATCAGGCGGCGATCGAACGGAATCCCTGCTGGCGCCCCTGGTTGCCGCCATCCTCGATGACGAATGCGACCGCTTCATGCGGAATGTGCAGTCGCTGCTTGAGTGTGCTGCCCATGTGTGGGACCTCGCGCTGCACGGCCAGATACTGTGGGTGGGATGCGTCCATGCTGGTACAGGCCAGGCAGGGCTGGCCGAACCAGGTGCCGTCCGGGCCCTTGTTGGCGTAGCAGCGGCTGGTGACGGACTGCGGGTCCAGGACGATCAGGTAGGTCATGCGCGCAGCGCCTTCTGTGAAGAACGCGTTGAGTCTAGAGTCCCGGCGCGATGCTGGATTTCAGACAAGGACGAAAATCGAACGATCTCGGTGCCGCGCATTTTCTTCCGCGCACGACAAAGGGCCAGCAGCGAGGCCGGCCCTGTCGGAGTGGCGCACTGCGCCGACCGCTTACTTCATGCGGTAGGTGATACGGCCCTTGGTCAGGTCGTACGGGGTCATTTCAACCTTGACCCGGTCACCGGTGAGGATGCGGATGTAGTTCTTGCGCATGCGGCCGGAGATGTGGGCGATGATTTCGTGCCCATTTTCCAGACGAACGCGGAAAGTGGTGTTCGGCAGCGTCTCGCTGACGGTGCCCTCGAACTCGATGGAATCGTCTTTCGACATGTAGTCCTGTGCGGTTCAGAAAACGGCCACGCTGGGCCTAAGGCGCGGTATTTTACGCGTGATGGGCCCGGCTTGCAAAGTTTGTGTTAACCCCCGGCCAAACGCCGTGCTGGCAAGCGTCCGACCGCCTGGGTCCAGGGGCCTTCACGGCCGTCACGGTGTACGGCCTGACGGACGTGCTCCAGAAAGTCCGCGCGCGGCAGGTGTTCGGCGCCCATCCGCAGCAGGTGCGGATTCTCCACCTGGGCATCGATCAGTTCCCAGCCCCAGTCACGCAGGGTGGATGCGAGGGCGGCCAGGGCGATTTTGGAGCCGCCGCTGGCGCCACTGAACATGCTTTCGCCGAAAAACATCGATCCGATCGCCACCCCATAGATGCCGCCGACCAGCGTCTGCCGGTCCCAGACCTCGAAGGAGTGGGCAAACCCCAGGTCGTGCAGCTGGCTGTAAGCCTCGACCATCGCCGGGCTGATCCACGTACCGTCCTGGCCCGGTCGCGGCGCCGCGGCGCAGGCACGCATCACACGACTGAAAGCGGTGTCGGCGGTGATCTCCCACGTGCTGCCGCGCAATTGGCGGCGGAAGCGGCTGGACAGGTGCACGCCCTCGGTACGGAATACCATGCGCGGGTCCGGCGACCACCACAGGATTGGCTCGCCCTCGCTGAACCAAGGAAAGATACCGCCGGCGTAGGCATTGAGCAGGCGCACCGGATGCAGGTCGCCGCCCACCGCGAGCAGGCCGTCGGGCTGGCGCAGTGCGGTTTCAGCCGGAGGGAAGGGAGCGTCCGGCGCATCGGCCAGGCGCCAGGGCAACTGGCGGGTCATGCCGTCATTGTATTCGTCGTGGCGGTCGCTGATGTCTGTCACCATCAGCGTCCTACGGCAAGGAGCCCACGCATGAGTGACGCCATCACCGCCATCCTCGACGTGCACGACACCGCGCGCTCGCGCAACGACAGCCAGAGCATGCTGCTGGCGCTGGCCACTGAGCAGCCGGGCCAGCTTGGTGCGCTGATGCTGCTGGCCCTTGCCCGGCGTTCACCCAGCTCGGCCTTTCTCGACATGGCGCTGGATCTGCTGCCCGATGAAGCGATTGTGCCGGTCTGTGCCGAGGCCTGGCGCCGCTATCGGGATGGCGAGCGCGGCGAACTGCTGGCCAGCGTGATCGAATTCACCAGCTACCAGGCGCCGCAGGTGCTGCAGGACGACTGGGAGGCCTTGCTGGCGCTGGCCACCGAAGACGAGCTGCAGCTGGCTTCGCAGGTATGGCAGGGCCTGCCCTCCGTCATTGCCGTGCAGTGGGCGCAGATTCTGGTTGAGGCCGACGACGATCGCGAGATGGCGCGGGCCAGGGCGCTGCTGCTGGCGGCGCAGCCCGAGAGCTATGCCGTTGCCCGCGGCTACCTCGCTGACTGGGGCGCGCTGGATGCTGAGGTCTGGGCGCACTGGGCCGGCGTCGCGGACGGACCGCAGCCGCGGCGCCTGCATGGGGAGCGGCCGCTGCACATCCGCTTCGGCCGCGAGCAGCATCGCGCGCAGCAGGCGGACGAACCGAGCTGGCGCAAGCGCATCTGGCGCCTGCACCCGACCTGGAATGGCGGGCAGGTACAGTACGCCGGGCAGATGGGAGGGCCGCTGAAATCGTTGTGTGGCAGCTGCCATGCACCGCTGCAGCGCCTGCTGCGAACCGACGCTGCCGCGCTGCAGCCGGGCGCGGCGGGTGAGATCACGCTGGGCCTGTGCCTGGACTGCTGCGGCTGGGAAGATCCGCCCGTGCGTTTCTATCGCCACGATGCCAGCGGCCTGCCCAGCTGCCACCCCAGCCAGCGTCTGGAGGTGCCGGCGACGCCGACCGACAGCGGTGACCTGATGCAGGCCGAGGTCGGCCTGGTCGCCATGGACACCATGCGGTGGGAGCAGCAGGACTGGGGCCAGTCAAACCACCGGCAGAACCTGTCGCGCGTGGGCGGCGCACCGAGCTGGGTGCAGAGTGCCTGGTATCCGGCGTGCATCGATTGCGGTGAGGAGATGCCCTTCGTGATGCAGCTGGATTCGACGCTGCCGACCACCGGTGGGGGCGCGCTGCTATGGGGTGGCGGCGGCATGCTCTACACGTTCTGGTGCGCGAAGTGCCGGGTGAGTGGACATTTCTGGCAGTGCACCTGAGCGCAGCACCCTCGACATCGCTCTGATAAGCGCCAACCTTGGTTGGCAGGCCTCATTGCTCTGGTAGGTGCCAACCTTGGTTGGCACGCTTCTCGGCACCGCGCCAGTCGAGCAAGCTCGACTCTACAGCCCTACGCGGAACGGCCCATGCCCCTGCAATTCCTGCTGGTACCGCCGCACACTCTGCCGCTCCTGCCGGCACCAGTCCTGCAGTGCCTCTGCGAAATCCGGATCGGCCACCCAGTGTCGGCTGCGCACCAGCGTCGGCAGGAACCCGCGCGCCAGCTTGTGCTCGCCCTGTGCGCCGGGCTCGAAACGGCTCAGGCCTTCGCGCAGGCAGTACTCGATGCCCTGGTAGTAACAGGCTTCGAAATGCAGGCCGGGCAGGGTGGCGCCGCCCCAGTAGCGGCCGTACAGCGTATCGCCACCGCGCAGGCACAGCGCGCCGGCAATCGGCTCGCCGTCCTGTTCGGCCAGAAACAGCACCAGCCCGCGTCCCAGTGAAATGGCCAGATGGCGCAGGAAGGCCTCGGTCAGCGCCGGGGCGTTGCCGTATTCGAGGAAGGTCTGCAGATAGAAGCGGTACATCGCCTGCAGGTCTGCGCGGCTGGCTTCATCGCCGTGCACCACGCGGAAGGTGATGCCCTGGCGGGTGACCTTGGCCCGTTCCTGGCGGATGTTCTTGCGATGCTTGTGGTCCATCGCAGCGAGGAACTGGTCGAACGTCGCCCAGTCACCCGGATTCTGCCATTGGAACTGCACGTCCTCGCGCAGCAGCCAGTCGTCATCGAACAGAGCCTCATCGCTGGCGGTGTGGAAGTTGATATGGGCCGAGGATACGTGCAGCGCGGGCAGCGCCTCGCGCAATGCCGACAGTAGCGCGATGCGCCCTGAATCGTGACGGGCCAGCAACCGCGGGCCGGTGACCGGCGAGTACGGCACCGCGCCCAGCCACTTCGGATAGTAGTCGCGGCCGTGGCGGGCATACGCGTTGGCCCAGGCATGGTCGAACACGAACTCGCCATGCGAATTGGTCTTCAGGTAACCCGGAATGGCGCCGACCAGCGTGCCGCCCTCCCACAGGGTGAAGTGCCGGGGTTGCCAGCCCCAGTCCTCACGCAGGCAGCCGTGCTGTTCAAGCCCGGAAAGGAAGGCGTGGCTGACGAAGGGGTTGCGGCCGTCGTGCAGGGCATCCCAGTCGGTCGCGGCAATGGACTGCAGGGAGTCGAGGAAGCGGGGGGAAGACATGGGGGAAGGATAGGGCAGATGAAACAGAAAGGCCGACGCACTGGCGTCGGCCTATCATCCGGAGTCGGGCCTGGCTCGACCCTACAGGAGCGGGTCAGCCTCTCAGCTGGCCTTGCCCTGGGCGTCCAGGTAGCGCTCGGCATCCAGTGCGGCCATGCAGCCGAAGCCGGCCGAGGTGATCGCCTGGCGGTAGTGCTGGTCGGCCACGTCGCCGGCGGCGAACACGCCTTCCACCGACGTCTGCGTGGCATTGCCACCCAGGCCCGAGCGGATCTCCAGGTAGCCGTTGTTCATCGCCAGCTGGCCGTCGAACAGGGTGGTGTTCGGGTGATGGCCGATGGCCACGAAAAAGCCGTGGGCATCGATGTCGCGGGTGCTGCCGTCCAGGGTGGACTTCACGCGCACACCGGTCACGCCGGCGTCGTTGCCCAGCACTTCCTCCACCTGGTGGTGCCAGACGGTCTCGATCTTGCCTTCGGCCACCTTCTTGAACAGCTTGTCCTGCATGATCTTTTCCGCCTTCAGGGTGTCGCGGCGGTGGACCAGGTAGACCTTGCGGGCGATGTTGGACAGGTACAGGGCCTCTTCCACGGCGGTGTTGCCGCCGCCGACCACGACCACGTCCTGGTCGCGGTAGAAGAAGCCGTCACAGGTGGCGCAGGCGGACACGCCGCGGCCCTTGAACTCGTCCTCGGTCGGGATGCCCAGGTACTTGGCGGTGGCGCCGGTGGCGATGATCAGCGCATCGCAGGTGTACTCGTGGCTGTCGCCGATCAGCTTGAACGGGCGCTGCGACACGTCGGCGGTGTGGATATGGTCGAAGATGACCTCGGTTTCGAAGCGCTCGGCGTGCGCCTGCATGCGCGCCATCAGGTCCGGGCCCATCAAGCCGTGGGCATCACCCGGCCAGTTGTCCACCTCGGTGGTGGTCATCAGCTGGCCGCCCTGCTGCAGGCCGGTGATGACGACCGGCTTCAGGTTGGCGCGGGCGGCGTAGACGGCGGCGGTCCAGCCGGCCGGGCCGGAACCGAGGATGACGAGGCGCTGGTGGCGGGAGGGCAGGCTGGTGCTCATGTAAACTCGCGAAAAGGTAGATGGGACAAGGCGCTGGCGATATTTGCGCAGCATCCGTGGCAGGTCATAGAGTGGCGGCTGGGGCAGGGCGATTCAAGCCGATGAACAGAACGCCGTCATCCGGCGATGGTTCCGGCGCTCTGAACGCCCTGTCGGATGTCGCATAACTGAAAACTGACGCCGTCTCATTTATTATCAATCACTAACAGCGCATTCCAAAGGTATGGTCTAAGGTGGCGAAGCAGGTCCCCGAACGCTCCAAGTCCGACGACAGCAAGGCGTCACGTCGCACGGCCGCGGCGGCGACGACCGACAATCCACGCCGCCAGCGCCTCTGGCGCGATCTTGGCCTGATCGCCATCGCGCCGGCCTTGCTGTACCTGGCGGCCAGTCTTTTCACCTATTCAGCGACGGACCCGGGCTGGTCGCATACCGGCAGCGTGGTCGCGCCGGTGCACAACCTCGGCGGTCGCGCCGGCGCCTGGATCGCCGACGTGCTGCTGCAGCTGTTCGGCTACATCGCCTTCCTGCTGCCGGTGGTGCTGGGCGCGCTGGCGTGGATCGCCATGTTCGGCCTCAAGCGCGAGAGCAAGGGCGAGAACGACCTGGACCCGGCGCTGCGCCTGGTCGGCCTGGTCGGCTTCCTGATCGCCGGGACCGGCTTCCTGCACGTGCGCCTGTTCAGTGGCGATGTCTCCAGTGCCGGCGGCATCCTCGGCAAACTGGTGGGCAACTCGCTTACGGTGGGCTTCGGGGCGCTGGGCGCGAATCTGTTCGTGCTGGTACTGCTGTTGGCTTCGATCACGCTGGCCACCGGGCTGTCCTGGTTCACGGTGATGGAGAAGATCGGCCGCGGGGTGATGTCGCTGGCGCCGCTGCTGGCGCGCAAGAAGGAAGAAGTCACCGAGTGGCAGCAGACGCGGGTGATGCGCGAGGAGCGCCAGGAAGTGCGCAAGGCCGACGCCGAGGTGCGTGCCAAGCGCGAGCCGGTGAAGATCGAGCCGCGCCCGGAACCGGTGATCGAGAAGAGTGATCGGGCCAAGCGCGACACGCAGATCCCGATGTTCCGTGGCGTCAACGGCGACGGCTCGGACCTGCCGCCGTTGGCCCTGCTGGACGACCCCAAGCCGCAGCCGGTGGGCTACGACAAGGAAACCCTGGACGCGCTGTCGCGGCAGATCGAGTTCAAGCTGAAGGACTTCCGCATCGACGCTCAGGTGGTCGGCGCCAACCCTGGCCCGGTCATTACCCGCTTCGAGATCGAGCCCGCGCCGGGCATCAAGGTCAGCCAGATCAGTTCGCTCGACAAGGACATCGCGCGTGGCCTGTCGGTGAAGTCGGTGCGCGTGGTGGACGTGATTCCGGGCAAGTCGGTGATCGGCCTGGAAATTCCCAACGTCACCCGCGAGATGATCTACCTCTCCGAGCTGCTGCGTTCCAAGGAATACGACAAGTCGGCCAGCGTGCTGACCTTGGCGCTGGGCAAGGACATCGCTGGCCGCTCGACTGTGGCAGACCTGGCGCGCATGCCGCACCTGCTGGTGGCCGGTACCACCGGTTCGGGCAAGTCGGTGGCGGTCAACGCGATGGTGCTGAGCCTGCTGTTCAAGGCCTCGCCGAAAGACCTGCGGATGCTGATGATCGACCCGAAGATGCTCGAACTGAGCGTCTACCAGGGCATTCCGCACCTGCTGGCGCCGGTGGTCACCGACATGAAGGAGGCCGCCAACGGCCTGCGCTGGTGCGTGGCCGAGATGGAGCGCCGCTACAAGCTGATGAGCGCGGTCGGCGTGCGCAACCTGGCCGGCTTCAACAAGAAGGTGAAGGAAGCCCAGGACGCCGGCCAGCCGCTGATGGACCCGCTGTTCAAGCCGAACCCCGAGCTGGGCGAGGCGCCGCGCCCGCTGGAGACGCTGCCGTTCATCGTCATCTTCATCGACGAATTCGCCGACATGATGATGATCGTCGGCAAGAAGGTGGAAGAGCTGATCGCGCGCCTGGCACAGAAGGCGCGTGCGGCCGGCATCCACCTGATCCTGGCCACGCAGCGCCCGTCGGTGGACGTGATCACCGGCCTGATCAAGGCCAACATCCCGACGCGCATCGCCTTCCAGGTCAGCTCCAAGATCGACTCGCGCACCATCCTCGACCAGTCCGGCGCGGAAACCCTGCTCGGCCACGGCGACATGCTGTACCTGCCGCCGGGCACCGCGCTGCCCGAGCGCGTGCATGGTGCGTTCGTGTCCGACGATGAAGTGCATCGCGTGGTCGAGCACCTCAAGGCGATGGGCCCGGCCGACTATGTCGACGGCGTGCTGGACGAAGTGCAGACAATGGGCGACGGCGTGGTCGTCGGCGCCACCGGACTGCCGGAGAACAGTTCGTCCGGCGACGAGTCCGACCCGTTGTATGACGAGGCCCTGCGGGTGGTCACCGAGACCCGCCGCGCCTCGATCTCCGGCGTGCAGCGCCGGCTGAAGATCGGCTACAACCGTGCAGCGCGACTGATCGAGGCCATGGAAGCGGCCGGCGTGGTCAGTTCGCCCGAGCACAACGGCGACCGCACGGTGCTGGCTCCGCCGCCGCCGAAGTAAGACCCGACGTATCCCCCACGACGTCCAAGGAACCGACGCATGCTTCACCCCGTACCAAGCGCGCTGGCACTGGCGCTGGCAGCCTTCCTGGCTGCCGGCCCGGCACTGGCAGACACCGCCACCTCCGCGCCCGCCACGGCGCCGCCTTCCACCAGCGGCGATACCGAAGCCAGCAATAATTTCAGCATTGTCCGTTACCGCGCCGACTACCAGGTGCGGCCGGATGCGGGCAATGTGCAGACCGAAACCTACGAAGTCCTGCTCAAGACCAAGGCATCCGTCGAGCAGTTCAGCCAGGTGCGGCTGAGCTACAGCGAGAAGATGGAGACGCTGGAAGTACTCGGCGCCTACACCATCACCGCCGACGGCCAGCGCCGCGACGTGCCGGCCGACCGCATCTACACCCAGGAGAGCTACTCCAGCGCCTCGGCGGCAATGTATGCCGACCGCAAGGTGCGGGTGATCGTATTCCCGAACCTGGCCCCGGGCACGCGCCTGTACTACCAGGTGCGCCGCACCCAGGTCACGCCGTACTTCCCGGGCTACTTTGGCCTGTGGGAAACCTTCAACGTCTTCACCGAGTACGAGGACGCTGAGGTCACCCTGAGTGCGCCGGCCAACCTGCCGATGTTCGTCGACAGTCGCGGCGTGCAGGGCAGCGATCGCCCGACAGTGAAGAATGGCCAAGCGCAATGGCGCTGGCGCTACCAGCGTCGCGAAGCCATGCCGGCACAGAACTGGTCGGCGGCGGGCTGGGAGTTCGGTCCGAACATCATGGCCAGCACGTATCGTGACTGGTCGCAGATGGGGCGCGCCTACCAGCTCAAGGCTGGCCCAGCGGCGCAGGTCACGCCGGAACTGCAGGCGCTGGCAGACGAAATCACGACGGGCATCAGCGACCGTCGCGAGCAGGCTGATGCGCTGTACCGCTGGGTGGCGCAGAACATCCGCTATGTGGCGGTGTACCTGGGCAATGGTGGCCTGGAACCGAACAGCGCGCAGAGCATCCTCGACAACCACTACGGCGACTGCAAGGATCACGTGACGATCCTCGAGGCGCTGCTGGCGGCCAAGGGCATCGCCAGCTCGCCGGTGCTGATCGGTGCGGGCGGCGGCCCGACGCTGCCGAAGATCCCGGTGCTGGGCCGCTTCAACCACGCCATCACCTACATCCCCGAATTCGATCTGTACCTCGATTCGACCACCGCGTGGGCGCGCTTCGGCCAGCTGCCGGAGGGTGACCTGGGTGCGCCGGTGATGCGCACACGCGACGCCACGCTGGCACGCACCCCGGCCAACACGCCGGAGCGCAACGCCACCTCGATGGAAGTGCGCTTCACCTTCGACGCCAACGGCAACCTGCGCGGCGAGACGATCCCGAAGCTGGGCGAGAACGCCGAGATCGGCATGCGCGCCCAGTTCTCCCAGCTCAACGCGCAGAACCGTGCGCGCGCTGAAGAGCAGATCATGGCCGCCTCCGGTTTCGACGGGCGAGGGCAGCTGCAGATCCAGGGTGTGCCGGTCGACCTGACCCGGCCGTTCGGCTACCGCATGGCGTTCCAGGCCGAGGATTACGCCGACTTCAGCGTGGCCGGCGGCATGGCCGTGCCGGACCCGCCGGGTGGCGAGTCGGTGCGTGGCTTGTACGCCACCGCCTCGGCGCCGGCCAACGAGACGCCGTTCTACTGCAATGCCAGCCTGCGCGAGGAGACCTACCGCCTGCAGTTCCCGGCCAACGCGCCGATCATCGCCATCCCGGCCAGCCAGCGATTCGCCAACGCCGCCGGCGAGTACCGCGTGGACTGGAGCCGCGAAGGGCAGGAGGTGATCGTGCACCACCGGTTGCAGCAGAATGCGGTGCGCGGCCCGGAGGCATTGTGCCAGCCGCGGGATTATCCGGCGTTCCGCGCGCTGTATCGCGAAGTGCGGCGCGGCTTCCGTGGCCAGGTGCTGTACGGCAAGCTGCCGGCATCCGGCGGCTGAATCGCCGATGGACGTTCAGGGCGGCATAATGTCGCCCTGATCGCCCATTCATCTTTGTCCGGGCACACTGGCAACCACCTTTCCTGGCGCCCGCGCCCACAGGATTCCCGCATGAACTTCCGCTTCCGCCGTTTCCTTGCCACCACCACCTTGGCCGTGGCCTGCGCCGCCGCCGGCAGTGCCTGGGCTGGCGCCCGCGATGACCTGAAGACCTTCACCAGTGGCCTGAAGGGACTGGATGGCCAGTTCAGCCAGCAGGTGTTCGACAGTCGTGGCAAGGTGAAGGAATCGACCAGTGGCCGCGTGGCCCTGTCGGCGCCGCGCCTGTTCCGCTGGGAGTACGTGCGCCCGCACGAACAGCTGATCGTGGCCGACGGCAAGAAGGTCTGGATGTACGAGCCGGACCTGGAACAGGCCACCGTGCGCGAGCAGGGCAAGGAAGAGCAGAACAGCCCGCTGACCGCGCTGATCAACCCCGCGCTGCTGGAGCAGCAGTACGACGTCAGCGAAGAGGCCGCGCAGCGTGACGGCCTGCAGTGGCTGTCACTGTCGCCGAAGCGCGAGACCGAAGCCAGCTTCCAGTACGCCGCGCTGGGCTTCAATGCCCAGGGCCTGGCCAGGATGGAAATCACCGACGCCGTCGGCCAGCGCACTGTGATCAGCTTCAGCGGCTGGAAGCGCAACCCGGGCTTCGCCGCCGGCACCTTCAGCTTCACCCCGCCGAAGGGCACCGACGTCATCGGTAACTGAGGGCGGCCGCCGGGCATGGCCCGGCGCTACCTGCTCTGGTGGGTATCAACCGGTACCGCCTTGGTGGGTGTCAACCTTGGTTGACACGCTCTTGAGCTGCCGGCCAGCGGCCGGCACTAACGGAATCGTGGTCACCCGGCGCGGTACAATGGCCGCGTGCCAAGACATCGCTCCACTTCCTTCCCTAGCCCCGATCTACTGAGCGTCGATCGGGAACACATGCGCCCGCTGGCCGAGCGCATGCGCCCGCGCACCCTCGACGAAATGGTCGGGCAGAAACGCCTGCTGGCGCCGGACAGTGCGCTGCGCCGCGCCGTCGAATCCGGGCGCGTGCATTCGATGATCCTGTGGGGGCCGCCGGGCTGCGGCAAGACCACGCTGGCGCTGCTGCTGGCCGAGTACTCCGACGCTGAATTCCGTGCCATCTCCGCGGTGCTGTCCGGCCTGCCGGAGGTGCGCCAGGTGCTGGCCGAGGCCGCTCAGCGCTTCGCCGAAGGCCGTCGCACCGTGCTGTTCGTGGACGAGGTGCATCGCTTCAACAAGGCGCAGCAGGATGCGTTCCTGCCGCACATTGAACGCGGCACGATCCTGTTCGTCGGTGCCACCACCGAGAATCCGTCGTTCGAACTGAACTCCGCGCTGCTGTCGCGTTGCCGCGTGCATGTGCTGGAAGCGGTTTCGCCAACCGATATCGTCGAGGCGCTGGAACGTGCACTGGGTGACCGCGAGCGGGGCTTGGGCGAAGAGGGCATCGAGGTCGCGCCGGAACTGCTGCTGGAAATCGCTACCGCTGCCGATGGTGATGTGCGCCGTGCGCTGACGTTGCTGGAAATTGCCGCCGAGCTGGCGGGCGGGGAGGGTGGCCGCATCACGCCGCAGACCCTGACCCAGGTGCTGGCCGACCGCACCCGCCGTTTCGACAAGGGCGGGGAGCAGTTCTATGACCAGATCTCGGCGCTGCACAAGTCGGTACGCAGCTCCAATCCTGATGCCGCGCTGTACTGGCTGACCCGCATGCTCGATGGAGGCTGCGATCCGTCTTACCTGGCGCGTCGGCTGACCCGCATGGCCATCGAGGACATCGGCCTGGCCGATCCGCGCGCACAGAGCATGGCGCTGGAGGCCTGGGACATCTACGAACGCTTGGGCAGCCCGGAAGGCGAGCTCGCCTTCGCCCAGCTGGTGCTGTACCTGGCCAGCACCGCCAAGTCGAATGCGGGCTACGCCGCGTTCAACCAGGCCAAGGCCGACGTGCGCGAAAGCGGCACCGAAGAAGTGCCACTGCACCTGCGCAATGCGCCGACCAAGCTGATGAAGGAGCTCGGCTACGGCGCCGAGTACCAGTACGACCACGACGCCGAAGGCGGCATCGCGCTGGACCAGACCGGTTTCCCGGATGCGATGGGCGAGCGCGTGTACTACAACCCGGTGCCGCGTGGCCTGGAAATCAAGCTGAAGGAAAAGCTGGACCGGTTGCGCGCCGAGCGCGAGGCCGCGCGGGCCGCGAAGGGCCGCTGACCCGGCTTCTGTAGAGTCGAGCCATGCTCGACTTCGCTCCTGCGCCGGTTACGGGTGCCATCTGGAACAGCAGCCGAGCATGGCTCGGCTCTACAGGAGTAATGGCAGCCGAGCATGGTTCGTCGCCACATTGTCCTGCGCGCGTGCATTTGGCACACTGCGCGGCTACTTTTTCAAGGATCGATGCCGTGCAGGAAATGATTCTGCCGTTGAAGCGCTACGCACAGTTCGAGGGCCGCGCCAATCGCCGCGAGTACTGGATGTACCAGTTGTTCCTGTTCCTGGTCGCAACGGCAGTGATGCTGCTGACCGGTGTGCTGGCGATCCTCCTGCGCAACAGTGCCGATGCGCTGGCCGGCATCCTGATCGGCATGGTGGTGCTGCTGTGTGTGATGTGGCTGGTCACGATCGTGCCACTGATCGCGGTGACCGTGCGCCGCCTGCATGACTGCAACCAGTCGGGCTGGCTGTTCCTGCTGGCGCTGGTGCCGGGCGGCGGGATCGTGATCATGATCTTCTCGCTGCTGCCGGGCACGCCGCAGGAGAATGTGTATGGTCCGGTGCCGTCCGGGCCCTGACACTGCGTGAGTCGCACACGGCCCGACGCTACGGAACAGGTGAACGAAGCCGGCATAGCGCCGGCTTCGTTGTTTTCGAGCTGCTGCCAGCGCTATGCCGCGCGCGCCGTTATGGGCAGCCCCAGCGGGCTCTCGTGGATGATGCCCCATTGCGGGTACTGGCTGTGGTGCAGCTTGACGTCGACAAAGCCTGCTTCCTCCAGCAGTCGCACCAGATGGGGATACGAAAAGATCCTCAGTTCCAGGGTCGAGCCGTCACCGCCATGGAAGCACAAGTTGGAGAATCGCTGTTCCCTGCCGTCCAGGGTGATGTTCACAAGGGTCCGATCCGCACCCTTGCCTTCGATCCGGTAGTCGTTGAGCTCCGGGAAGTGCTCGATCGTGACGTCGTGAAAGCCGTACGGAACGGAAAGTACGAGAAGCCCGCCCGGCTTCAGCAATGCCCGCAGGTTTCCGAGCGTGCGCTCGCAGGGCCCATCCACGTGTTCCAGCACATCGGAGCTGACAACAAAGTCATATTTTCCCAGGTAGTGTGCGGCCGGGTGCCGGATGTCCAGCATGGGGCGCTTGTGGAAGTAGGTGTTGATGTAATCGAACTTGCGCCGCAGGGCATTGGCGTAGATATGGGCGTCGGTCATGCCGATTCCCTTGATCTGTCCGCGCCTGGGGATCCGCTCAAGCGGGCGGATCTCCTGCCCTTCGTCCGTTTCCGACTGCAGGGCTGCCATGAGGGCACGGAAGCGCAGGGTGGATCCGCAGCCAATACAACTGCGGGTTTCCCTCTCGGCGATGGCCTCGCGGGATGCTCGCAGGCGGAAGCCGCAGATGTTGCAGGCTGGCCTCTCGCTGGTCGGGATGCTGACGGGGAAGACGTGCGGGCGAATCGTGTCGAGCCCTTTTCGGGCAAGGCTGCGGCAAATGGCGTACACGCTGTGACAGTCCCTGTTGTCTTGATACCGCCTAGCTTGCCGTATGCCTGTGGCGCGAATCCAGCCTGCCTTTTGCGCCGAGGCCCCTCAGTTGGCTGCAGGGGCGCCAAATGCGACTCCCGAAGGGGGCCAACAGATCCGGGCAGCTGCCAGATTGAGAATAAATGAGACGGGCGCAATTGAGCCTTACCGCGATCTTCACATAGGGTGACCCGCCGCAAAGCGCACGCACTGCCGGCCGTGGGGCCGCTGCAGTCCTTCCTGCCTGTCCCAATCATGAAACTACAGCCGCTTGCGAGCAGCCGCATGAGCGAACTGCAATGGAGCGAGGTCAAACGCCTCCTGCCGCACGCGTTGCGCGCACGCGTGGACAACCGGGGCGACGCCTATCGGCAATTCATCGAGGCCGTATTCTGGGTCGCGAGAGGGAATGCACCCTGGGCCAGCATCCCCGAAGAAGCGGGGCCGTGGTGGCCGATCCACGTCCGTTATGTCCGCTGCGGGCAGCGTTGTCCGTATCCGCCGCGGGACTGATGCTATTACCGAGAGAGACATGCGCTGACGGCCCCGATCTCCCGCGCATGATACACAGTGTGACGTTCGATCGATGTGATAATCATTCGCGTTTAAGGTAGACTGCGGTCCCTTGTGAACCGGCGGCCCTGGGCCGCTTCTGCCGCCGCTGATGAAGCATTTCGTCCCGCCTTCGCGCCGTGGTCTGCTGGCCCGCGGCTTGGCCGCCTTGATGATGGGTCTGCTCCTGGCTACCCCGTATGCCTATGCACAGCAGCGCAATCCGCTGCAGAAGATCGGCCACACCGTGCTCGACGAGCCGGCGGCCAGCTACCGCTTCGAGCATTTCGTGGTGGACAGCCCGGACCGGCAGCGCCGTTGGCGGGTGAACCTGGCAATCCCGGCCAAGGCCGGCAAGACACCCTCCCCGGTGTTGTACGCACTGGACGGCAACGCCGTGGCCATGATCCTGGATCAGCCGTTGCTGGCCGAGCTGGCCGCGCGCAAGGCGCCGCCGGTGCTGGTGCTGATCGGCTACGACAACGACCTGCGCATCGATTCCAAGGCGCGCACCCGCGACTACACCGCGTGGATCGACCGTGCCGACGACGAGAGCGGTACAACCCAGGCGGTCGGTGGTGGTGCCGCGGCCTTCCTGGATGTGATCGAGCGCCGCATCAAGCCGGAAGTCGAGCGCCGCGCACGCATCGATGCGCAGCAGCAAGCGCTGTGGGGTCACTCGCTGGGCGGCCTGTTCGTGCTCAATGCGCTGTACACCCGTCCCGCCGCCTTCCAGTCCTACCTGGCGGCCAGCCCGTCGCTGTGGTGGAGCCAGGGCGCGGCGCTGGGTGATCCGGAACAGCAGTTCGTGCAGAACGTGCACGGCCAGCCGGCAAAGCTCTGGCTGATGCTGGGCGGCGCCGAGCGCGTCGGTGATCGTGGCAAGCGCGACATGAACAATCCGCGCGTGGTCGCGCACCTGCGCCGCATCGGTGGCGCCACCCCGGATGCGGCGATGCAGTTGTCCGAACGGTTGACCAAGGTGCCGGGCCTGAGCGTGCAGTACCGCGAGTTCCCGGGGCTGGGACACGGCCCGATGCTGCCGGCCTCGTTCCATGCCGCGCTGCATGAACTGTATGGCGTGACCGACCGCAGCGCCGGTGACGGTGTCCCCACGGGTGGTGACAACGCCGCCGAGTGAATCCCTTCGCACGCGATGCCGTGCGACCCCACTACCCAGGCGAGGCTGCCGATGTGCAGCGGCCCAGGCAACCGATGAATCCCGCGCCACGTGGCGCGGCCTACGTGTGCAAGGAGCCTTCCATGTCGTTCCGTCCGTCTTTCCGTCTCACCTCTCTCGCCGCCGGCCTTTTGCTCGCGGTGACCGCCACCGCGCAGCCGGTGTTCGATCAGCCGGCCAACGCCACCTTCAAGGGTGAGGTCGTCTCGCGCGGTGAGAACGTGGTTCCCGGCAGCACCGCCGACGTGGTCGGCCGTGGCTTCGTGCCGGGCCAGAAGGTCAGCCTGCTGCGTGGCGACAGCGTGCTCAACGCACAGCCGGTGGTGGTCGATGCTGATGGCAACTTCAAGACCCAGCTGAGCATTCCGGCCGATGCGGTGCCGGGCACCCACCCGGTGGTGGTGCGCGCCAGTCAGCCGGCTGCGGCCACGGTACTGAAGCTGCGCGTGTCGCCGCAGCTGCCGCTGTCCGGCCAGGCGCAGTTCGCCACCCAGTCCAACAAGCTGGTGCCGGGCCTGTACCAGTCCGCCTACAGCGCCGCCAGCAACGCGGTGTTCGTCACCTCGGCCGTGGGCCGTCCGCCGGTGACCCAGTCGCAGCTGCTGAAGCTGGACCCGAAGACCCTGAAGGTGACCAAGGCGATCACCCCGGCGCAGGTGCCGGGCAGCACCAATGGCGCGGTCTATGCGGTCTACGGTGTGGGCGTGGATGACACCAACGGCAATGTGTGGGTGACCAATACCCGCCAGAACTCGATCGCGGTCTACCGCCAGAAGGACCTGTCGCTGGTCCACCAGTTCCCGGTCGACACCGTGCCGCACGCGCGCGACGTAGTGGTCGACGGCACCCACGGCAAGGTGTTCGCGTCGGCCACGGGTGAGGACCATTTGTCGGTGTTCGATGCGAAGACGTTCAAGGAGCTGCCGCAGGTGACGCTGGAATCCGGCGTGGATGACGGCAAGTTCACCCCGATGAGCCTGGTGCTGGACGAGAAGGCCGGCAAGCTGTTCACCGTCAGTATCGGCACCCCGGAAGCGGCAGTGATCGATGTGGCCAGCGGCAAGGTCGACAAGGTCATCGACCTGGGCAATTCGATCAGTGCCTCGGGCGTGGCCTTCGACGCGGCACGCAACCGCCTGTACGTGGCCTCGCAGGGCACTGACAACCTGCTGATCGTCGACGTGGCTGCCGGCAAGGTACTGCATGACGTGCCGGTCGGCGCCGGCGCGCTGAACGTCGCCTTCGATGATGCCTCCGGCCTGGCCTACGTCAGCAACCGTGGCGCTGGCACGGTCACCGTGGTGAACGGCCACGGCAAGGTGGTCGCCAACCTCGATGGCGGTACGCTGCCGAACCACGTCCGTGCCGATGGCAAGGGCAACGTGTTCGCGGTGAACAAGTCGCGTGGCGCTGAAGACCCGAAGGGTGACCGCATCACCCGTATCACCCCGAAGCAGTAAGTCACAGGGCAGGGCGGCGTGCGCGTCGCCCTGCCAGCAAGGAGAACGTCCATGAACATCGCGTCCCGTCTGCGCCTGTGTGCGCTTCCGTTGGCTGTTTCGCTGGCGCTGGCCGCCTGTGGCGGTGCGTCGACGCCGCCTGATGGCCAGAAGGCCGCCGAGCCGCCCACTGCAACGGCCGCTGCGGCAACCGCGTTGCCGGCAGGCTGGCAGCGCGTGGCCGGCGCCGAGATGCCGACGGTGCATGACCAGAAGGCGGTGCTGCCGGCCAAGGTGCATTCCGATGACGGCGCCGATATCGAGGTGGCCGATACCAGCCGCGTCATTGCCGGTGGCGACGACGTCATCGCGGTGATCGAGGCACTGGGCCTGGGCACGCAGGTGTTCGCGGCACCGACCAACACCACCACCCAGGCCGGCCTGGCCGCCCCGCATCAGTTCCTGTTCAACCGCACTACCGGCGTGGAGGGCGTGCTGAGCCTGCAGGGCTCGCTGTTCCTCGGCAACAGCCTGCGCCGCCACACCGAGCTGGCCAGGAAGCTGCGCGAAGTGGGCGAGCCGGCCGTGGTCATCGATGACCTGCAGCCGGCCCCGGATAAGGTGCGCAAGGTTGCCGCCGCACTAGGGCTGGCCGAGGCAGGGCAGGCGCTTGCCACGCAGGTGCAGCGCCAGCTCGACGAGGCTGCAGCGATTGGCAAGGGCCTGGGACATGCGCCACGAGTGATCCACGTGTCGGCCACCGGTGCCGGTGGCTCGCCAACTGTTGCCGGTGCCGACAGCGCATCGGCGCAGCTGATCGCACTGGCTGGCGGCGTCAACATCGGCACCGAGGCCGGGGTGAAGAACTACTCGCAGCTGAGCAATGAAGGCGTGGTTGCCGCGGCACCGGAGGTGATCCTGGTGACCGAGCATGACCTGCAGTTGTTCGGTGGTGCCGAAGGCCTGTGGAAGGCGTACCCGACGCTGAGGCAGACCCCGGCCGGGCAGGCCAATCGGGTCTGGGTGATGCCGGATGTGCAGCTGAAGTACACCAGTGTCGGTTCCGGTGCTGGCGCGCTGGCGCTGGCCAAGGCCCTGGCGGCGATGCCGAAGGCATGAGTCCGGCGGATCGGCGCCGCCGTCGCGGGCGGACGATGTTGCTGGTGGCGTTGCTGGCACTGCTGGGGGCAGTGCTGGCGTCGTTCGCTGTGGGCCCGCTGCGGCTGCCGCCGCTGGAGGTGATGCAGGCGCTGGCGGTGAAGCTGGGCCTGCTGGATCCGCTGGCAGTCAGCAGCCGTGATCTGGCGGTGGTCTGGCAGCTGCGTATTCCGCGTGCCCTGCTGGGCGCGATGGTCGGTGCGTCGCTGGCGATGGCCGGTGCCAGCCTGCAGGGCCTGTTCGGTAACCCGCTGGCCGACCCCGGCATCGTCGGTGTCAGCCAGGGTGCTGCACTGGGTGCGGTGGCCGCCATCGTGCTGGGCGCCGCCGGTGCGGCGGGCTGGCTGGTGCCGGTGGCCGCGTTCGTCGGCGGTGCGCTGGCGATCGGCCTGACGTATGCGTTGGCCCGGCCTGGCAAGGGCACGGGTAACGCCACGCTGCTGCTGGTCGGTATCGCGATGGCCGCGTTCTGCTCGGCGCTGATTGGTTTCCTCACTTACATCGCCAGCGAAAGCGAACTGCAGTCGCTGGTGTTCTGGCAGATGGGCTCGCTCGCGCGCGCCAACTGGGCCGACGTGGCTGCGGTGGTGCCGTTGTTTGCGATTGGCGTGTTCGCATTGCAGCGACTGGCCACGCCGCTGGACATGCTGGCGCTGGGGGAGCGCCAGGCACAGCACCTCGGGCTGGATGTCACCCGCACGCGGCGTCGCCTGGTGGCGTTCAGTGCGCTGCTGGTGGGCGCGGCGGTGGCCTTTGCCGGCTCGATCAGCTTCGTTGGCCTGGTGGTGCCGCACGTGGCGCGCCTGTTGGTCGGCCCCGGGCATCGCTGGCTGCTGCCGTTGTCCGGCCTGCTCGGTGCGCTGCTGATCGTGGTGGCCGACACCGCCGCACGCACGCTCGATCCGCCCGCGGAGATTCCGCTGGGCTTGTTCTCGGCCGCGCTGGGCGCACCGTTCTTCCTCTGGCTGGTGCTGCAGCAGCGCCGCAAGGCGGCCCCATGAGCGTGCTGCTGAAACTGCACGAGGTGGTGGTGCGCCGCCAGCAGCGCGAGATCCTGCATGGCATCTCGCTGGCGTTCGAGCCGGGTACGGTGACCGCCCTGGTTGGACCGAATGGCGCGGGCAAATCCACGCTGTTGGCGGTGGCTGCCGGTGACCTGCGCGCCGATGCGGGCGAGGTGAGCCTGTTGGGCAATCCGCTGGCCAGCTACAAGGCCGGACCACTGGCGCGCGAGCGCGCGGTGATGCCACAGGAGCACGGCGTGCGCTTTGCCTTCAGCGTGGAAGAAGTGGTGGCGATGGGGCGTTTGCCGCATCCGCCGGACCCGGTCACGGACGATGCCCGGGTGGAAGCGGCGATCGATGCAGCCGAACTGCAGGCGCTGCGCCTGCGCGAGGTGCAGCAGCTGTCCGGTGGCGAATCGGCTCGCACCACGTTCGCGCGCGTGCTGGCGCAGGACACGCCGCTGTTGTTGCTTGATGAGCCGACGGCCGCGCTGGATCTGCGCCACCAGGAGCGCACGCTGCGCAGTGTGCGTGCCTGTGCCGAAGCCGGTGCGTGCGTGATCGTGGTGCTGCACGACCTCAATCTGGCCGCGGGCTATGCCGATCGCATCGTGCTGCTGGAACAGGGCAGGGTGGCGGCCGATGGCACGCCATTGCAGGTGCTGACCGAAGACAATCTTCAGCGCGTGTACCAGCAGGATGTGGTGGTGCTGGAGCATCCACGACGTGGGGTGCCGCTGGTGGTGGTGACCTGAGCGAAGGCCGTCAGGTTGCTCCGGGTATCATGGTTGCTTCATTTTCTTCAATGGACTGATGCCATGATCCGTACCGTTACGCGCGGCATGCTGCTTGCCGCGATGGTTGCTTCGGTGTGCGCTGCCAATGCAGCGTCGACCTCCCAGGTTTCGCTGGCCAATGCGGCCGAGCACGCCTCGCTGATCGAGACCCGGCATTCCAGTGGCGACGGTGCCGCTGTGACGTCGATGAAGACGCAGTACTTCGCCAACGAGGAAATGTCCGTGAGCTGGGACGACCAGCAGGTGCTGGTACTGTGCAGGGAGACGGCTTACCTGAAGATTCCTGCCGCCAAGCTCAAGGCCGGAGCGTTGACCGCCGAGCAGCGGCAGATGATCGTCTATCAGGCGCTGATGTCCGGCCTGGGGGCTGTCGCGGGCGTTGTCGGGCCGGCAGGCGAACTGGTATCCGTGGCCGGTGACGGTAGCGAGACCCGCAGCGTTGGCGAAAACAGCTGGGCCTATGGTGTTGAGCGATACGAGGTGATCACCCAGCGGTTGCCGGACGGTGCACTTCGGGTCCGGACCCGCAAGACAGAAACCGTGAATACCACGCCTCCGGCGGGCCCGGACGATATGTTCAGCACCGAGGACGACCAGGCGGCACGCTTGTCCGAACTGGCGCCGGTGGGCAGCTGGACCGAAGTGGTGGTGCGCGGTGGCGCGCGCCAGCCGCATGTGGATCCGGCGATGTCGCTGCAGGGCTGGATCTCGATGGGCGATGACCGGGCTGCGACGGTGGCCGAGGCGCGCAAGCTGCACGGCTGCAAGTAAGGGCCGCCAGGGGTCAGATCCCTTTGCCAGGGGCAAAGGGATCTGACCCCTATCGTTGCCGGCCTCATCGTTCCATTTATGTGCTCAATATTCACTTGCGCGCCAGATTGGTAGGTCTAGAATGCGCCCCATGAACCCGATGCCGCTCCTGAAGTTTTTCACCCTGACCCGCGCAAGCGCGGAACGGGCGTGTCTGCCTGGAGCCCCACGAGGCCGTTGAGACGGCCATCGCTGGACCTTCGACAGAGCGCCCTTCGGGGCGCTCTTTTCGTTTCCGCAGTTCCATTTCCCGTAACCCGATGTACCGCAAGGAGAACGTGCCATGCACCAGATCGCCGAGACCGAACGCTAGCCGCGCACCCTGTCGCCAACCGGGGTGCGCGGCCCCCGAAGTTGGCTTTGCAGGAACCTTTCTCATGAACACCCAAGTCCTTTCCCGCCGTCGCAACCTCGGCATCATTGCCCACATCGATGCCGGCAAAACCACGCTGACCGAACGCCTGCTGTGGAAAAGCGGCGAGATCCACCGCGTCGGCGAAGTGCACGACGGCAATGCGACCACCGACTTTTCGGCGATCGAGCGCGAGCGTGGCATCACCATCGGCGCTGCCGCCGTGCAGGCGCAATGGGCACCGCGTGACCTGCCGCCGCATCGGCTGACCCTGATCGACACCCCCGGTCACATCGATTTCGCGATCGAAGTCGAACGTTCACTGCGCGTGCTCGACGGTGCCGTGGCCGTGTTCTCGGCCGTGGACGGCGTGCAGCCGCAGTCCGAGACGGTGTGGCGCCAGGCGCGCCGCCATCGCGTGCCGCTGATCGCTTTCGTCAACAAGATGGACCGCGTTGGCGCTTCGTTCGAGCGCGTGCTGGAGCAACTGCAGGACAAGCTGCGGGCGCGGCCGTGGGCACTGGGCGTGCCGTTGGGCAGCGAAAGCGGCTTCAACGGCTGGGTCGATCTGGTCGATGAGCGCGTGCTGCAGTGGCAGGATGGCGCCGCAACCACGATGACCCCGTGGGACGACGCGGTGCGCGCCCAGTGGCAGGCACAGCGCGATGCGCTGGTCGAAGCCGTGGCTGATCACGACGAGCAACTGGCCGATGCCTGGCTGGAAGGGCGCGTGATCGATGCCGGGACGCTGCGTGCGGCGATCCGTCGGGCGACGCTGGCAGGTGCGGGCGTGCCTGTGCTGGCCGGTGCTGCGTTCAAGGACAAGGGCATCGAAACGCTGCTGGACGCCGTGGTCGATTACCTGCCGTCGCCGCTGGATCGCCCTGCGGTGAGCACCGAGAGCGAAGGTGGCGAGGTGGTGCTGCCGCCGGATCCGGACGGTCCGCTGGCGGGCCTGCTGTTCAAGATCACCCACCAGCAGCACGGCGCGCTGAGCTTCGTGCGGCTGTACTCGGGCACCTTGAAGGTGGGCGACGCCGTGGCCAGTTCGCAGCATCCGCAAGGGCGGCGCGTCAGCCGCCTGGTTCGCGTGCAGGCCGACCAGACCCACGACATCGAACAGGCCGTGGCCGGTGACATCGTCGCGGTACTGGGCTGGAAGGATGCGGTCAGTGGCGAGACGCTGAGCGGCCGTGCGCAGCCGCTGCGCCTGGAGAACATCCAGGCACAGGCGCCGGTGCTGGCCTGGCGGCTGGAGCCGGCGCGTGCGGCTGACCTGATCCGGATGGCGCAGGGACTGGCCAGCCTGGCCCAGGAAGATCCGTCGTTCCGCGTCGAAACCGATCGCGATACGGCGGAAACCCTGGTCTGGGGCATGGGCGAGCTGCACCTGGAGGTGATGGTCGAACGCCTGCGCAGCGAATGGAAGGTGGACGTGGGCGTGGGCTCGCCGCGCGTGGCCTACCAGGAGACGCCGATGCGTGCGATGACGGGCGTCGTCGGGCGGCTGGTCAAGCAGACCGGCGGCCAGGGCCAGTTCGCGCACGTGGTGCTGGACGTGGCGCCGCGTGAGGACGACCAGATCGTGTTCAACGATCGCATCGTCGGTGGCGTGGTGCCGCGCAGCTTCATCGCGGCGGTGGAAAAGGGCGTGCGTGCCGCACTGTCGGAAGGGCCGCAGGGTCATCCGGTGGTCGGTATCGAGGTCAGTCTTGTCGATGGCCAGACCCATGCCAAGGACTCGTCGGAGATGGCGTTCCATCGTGCGGGTGCCGAGGCGATCAAGGCGGCGCTGGCCGAGGGTGGCACGCAGCTGCTGGAACCGGTGATGGCGGTGACGGTGCATTCGCCATCAGCGTCGGTGGGTGATGTGGTGGGCGACCTCAACCGTCGCCATGGTCGCATTGCCCGCATCGACGACCAGGACGGTCGCGCCGAGGTCAGTGGCTTTGCGCCGCTGGCGCAGCTGGTGGGTTACACCACGTCGCTGCGTTCGCTCAGCCAGGGGCGGGCGAGCAGCGAGGCGCACCTGCACGGCTATGAGCCGGTACGCGCTGCATGAGGAAGGTGAGGGGAGCCCGTTCGCGGGCTCCCTTTTTTTTGTGGTCGGGAACGCGCATCCACGCATGGCGCGGATCTACTGGGAGTTGGCGGGTTTCCGTATCCACACAAGGCGCGGCGATTCCGCAGTAGATCCACGCCATGCGTGGATGGAGCCCTCGGCATGCGATTTTTTGCATTGCATCGCAACAAAACTGCAGAAAAGGCTGGATTAAAGTGATGCCTCACGATAAATTGCGCACCCCCCGTTGCTCGCCGCCGCCCGCACCCCTCTCATGCGTGATGACAAAGACCCCGGAACCCTGGAGCTGACCCTGCCGCGAAAGCGCGGTCGTCCGCCCAAGTTCGGGTACGCCATGAGTGATGCGCAGCGGGCCGCGCGCTACCGCGCGCGCCGGGCAGGGCAGGCCAACTACGCCGATGTGCGCTCCTGCTCGGACATGGTGCTGCTGGACAAGATCCGCGCCGCAGTCAGCGCGCGCGACACCGAGCTGGCCGGTTTCCTGGTCCACGTGCTCTGGCAGCGCTACCCCCTGCAACTGAAATAGGCCGTCGGTAGGGTGGCCGTTGTCATCGAGCTTGTTGATAATGCGGGATTCAGGTTGTTCCCGCTGGCGCGCCCGGGATGGCAGGCGCGCATGATCGAACGGTTCCCAAGATGACGACCACCAGCGACACCACCACCGAAGCGGCGCCGAGCAGCGCCCCCCTGTTCTACACCCGCCCGGTGCCGCTGCAGGCCGATGTGCATGCCGATCTGCGCATCCTGCCGGGCAAGCTCGAGTTTGCCGCCGGCAACAACGCCATTCCGCTGGTGCTGGGCGAGTTCTCGCTGGCCCTGCACCACTTCCCGATCCTGTTCGCTGGCCCGACCGCCGTGCCGATGGCCGCCGTTGGTGTTTCCGACCAGAACCTGTTCATCAAGGACGGCCTGTGGGAAGACGAGGCCTATATTCCGGCCTATCTGCGTCGCCACCCCTTCATCTTCATCGACACCGGTGCGGACAACGACTTCCTGCTGGGCATCGACGAAGAGAGCTCGCGCGTGGTCAAGGGCGGTGACGAAGGCCAGCCGCTGTTCGTGGACGGCAAGGCCACCGACATGGTGCAGCAGGCGCTGGAGTTCTGCGGCCAGTACACCCGCGAGCATGAACAGACCCAGGCCTTCTCCAAGGCCCTGATCGACAACGGCCTGCTGGTCGAGCGCAATGCCACCGTGCGTACCCCGGATGGCCGCGAGTTCAATCTCAACGGCTTCCTGGTGGTGGACGTGGAGAAGTTCGTGGCGCTGCCGGAAGCGACCGTGGTCGAGTGGCACCGCAGCGGCTGGTTGGCGCTGATCCATCAGCACCTGATGTCGCTGGGGCGCTTCAATGACCTGACCCGTCGCCAGGTCGAGCGCCTGGCGGCCTGATCAGGCCGATGGTGCGGCTTCCGCCCTGCGGGAGCCGTGCCACTGCTGCAATCCCTGCAGCAGCCGCCGCGCCTGGACCCAGTCGGGCGCGGCCTCATGCCCCATCTCCCACAGAGCGGCCGCCATGCCGGCCTGATCCATTGCCCGGCACATCTGCAGCGTGCCCTGCAGGCGGTGCGCATGGTGGCGTAGTGTCGCAGCATCGACGTCGTGCACGGCCTGTTCGATCCTGGCCAGCTCATAGGCAATGTCCGCAGCGTAATCCGGCTCGACGCCAGGGGCGTCATCGGGCGCAGTACGGTGCGCCGGGGGCGGAAGGCCCAGCGCCTGCAGCAAGCTCGCAACCTGCAATGGCTTGACCAGGATGGCGTCGAATCCGGCTCTTCGGCAGCGCGCCGCATGGCGGCGCCCCATGCGGGCGGACAAGGCAATCACTCGCAGGGGGGACTCTGCCTGCGCGCGCAGCTGCTGCGCCAGAGCGTAGCCATCCGAGTCGCGAAGCCCGATGTCCAGCATGACCGTGGCGCGCGGTCGTAGCGCGTGCTCGGCCAATGCGGTGTCGGCATCGGCAACCGCGCGTACATCCGCACCCAGCCGGCGCAGCTGCTCTGCGACGATGTGCCGGCTGAGTGCATGATCTTCGACCAGGAGCAGGTCGATGCCGGCCAGTGGTGTCTGCTGCAGCGGCTCGATGGGTGGCGGATCGCCGTGGACGGCGCGGACCGGTAATCGCAGGGTGAAGCGGCTGCCGCGCCCATGCACGCTGTGTGCGGTCAGGTTGCCGCCCATGGCAACGGCCAGTTCGCGCGCGATCGTCAGGCCCAGCCCGGTGCCGCCACGTCTCTGGCCATCCTCGCTCTGCTGGAATGGCCGGAACAGAAGCGCCAGTTGAGCGGGCGCAATGCCGATGCCGCTGTCGATCACATCCAGCAACAGCTCCCGGGGAGACAGGGCGGGCGATAGTTGCAGGCGCATTTCGATACCACCGACGTCCGTGAATTTCAATGCATTGCCCAGCAGGTTGTCGACAATCTGTCGCAGTCCATCAGCATCCAGCGCGACCACCGGCGCTGGATCAGGCGTGCGATCGAGCTGGAGTGACAGGCCTCTCCGTAGTGCCTCCGGCCGGATGGCTTCCAGTGCACGGGCACAGAGTTGACCGACGTCACAGGGCACGGGATGCGGCCTGAAGCTGCCGCTGGCAAGGCGCGAGAACGCCAGTGAGCGATCGAGCAGCCTGCGCAGCGACTGGCCGGCAGCAAGCGCTGCCGCGAGCAGTTCGCGCTGCCCCTTGGGCAGGTGTGACTGGCTCAGCAGGTCGATCGAAGCCAGAATCGTCTGCGCGGAATTGCGCACCTCATGGCTGATCATCCCCGCCGCGCGCCCCAGGCGGCGTTCCGTGCGGCCGATTCGCCAACGTAGCGCCTGCCAGAGCACGGGCAGGCCGATGAGTGCCGTGGCCAGACACAGCAGCCATCGCAGGAGCGGGAGGCGCATCTGGTCAAGTGTGCTCTCGATGGATGCGGGCAGCATCTGCTGTGCCCACAACTCCAGCAGGCCTGCGTGCTCTTCGAGCGTGATGGCGCGCAGCGCCTGATCGATGCGCGCCAGCAGCTGCTGGTCCTCGCGGCGGACAAACAGGTGCAGATCGGTGGAAAAATCGCTGTCGAACGGGTGCAGTTGCAGGTTGCCCGCGAAGTGCTGCCGGATCATCGACTGCAGCGTTGCTTCCAGGCCGATGGCCGCATCGGCGATACCGCTCTCCACGGCGGCCAGCGCCGCATGGCGGTCGTGAAGGTGCAGCAGGTGGATTTGAGGATGGTGGGTCGCCAGCCAGTCGGCATAGGGGCCACCGTCAACGACGGCCAGCACCTCCGCCCTCACCCCGGTGACGTCACGGGGTGGGCGCTCGCCTTTACGCGAGGCCATCACCGTCCTGCCGCCATGGAAAGCGCCCGATGCCATCAGGTCGGGACAAGGAAGCGGGCGATGCGAAGGATTGCCCATGACCAGCACCAGGTCAGCCTCGTGCCGGCAGACGGCAGCGACCGCCGCGCTCGTGCTGGTGTAGGTGAGATCGCGGAAGCGCAGGCCGGAATGCTGAGCGACAAGGTCGGCATAACCATGGGCGAGGGTAGGGGGCGTGCGTGAATCCTCCAGCGCTGCAGGTAGCGGGCGCAGTGATGGCGCGGTGGCAACCCGCACTTCGCGGCCGGCGGACCATTCCTGCAGTTGCGCATCCTCGGCGGAGGCTGCGGGCAGCAGGATCAGGGCCAGCAGCAAGGTGCACGAAGTGCGCAGACGGAGACGAACGCGGCGCCTCATCGCACCCCCAGCTGCCGCCGCAGTGCATAGATCTCCACGTCATTGCGCAACCCGAGCTTGCGCAGGGCGGCGACCTTCTGGGTGCTGACCGTCTTGACGCTGCGGTGGCGGTGCAGCGCGATCTCGGAGACGGTCAGGCCTGCCAGAAGCAGGTCCAGCACTTCGCGTTCGTTGCGACTGAGTTCCTCGCGGTTGGCCGGGAACAGGCAATCGGCGGGCAGGCGGCACAGTCCCTGCGATATGCGCACGATGGCTTCAGACAGCATCTCCAGGGGCTCGGACTTGCTGACCACGCCGCTGATGCCGGCCGTCAGCAGGTGGTCGATGCGGGTGGTTGGCGTCAGCGTGGCGAAGGCGAGCAGGGGGACATGAGGAAAGCACTCGCGCAGGAGAGAAACCAGTTCATCACTGCTGCGGTCGCCGGGCGCCAGGGTGAGATCGATGATGGCGACATCCACTGCCAGCCGGCGCAGGCTGCCAACGAGCTCATCGCTGCGGGTGTGGCTGGCGACGATGTCGAAGCGGCTGTCGCGGGACAAGTGCAGGACGGTGCCGCGGCGGACGACTTCGTGATCGTCGAGGAGTGCCAGCCGCAGTCGGCGCGGTGCAGGGTATCCATTCATGCGCTGGGAGGTGATCGGCGCCCGAAGGGCGTGGCGATCATTCTGGCGCTGCTGTCGCGTCGAGCATCGAATTTATTGGATTTTTGCGATTATTCCTAAGGGTCGATGTGCAAGATCCATCAATCCAGTGTTGCCGATTGATGCAGTGGATCGTCAGGCCACAGTCAGGCCCTTCAGGGCACGTCGCCCCCGCTGCGCAGGTCGCGGGCCATTTCGCTGGTCGCAGCCCATCCGAGATCGGCATACAGAGGCTTCCCTTGGGCGGTAGCGTGCAGCACCGCGTAGGCCACCCCTCGCCCGGCGAACGCGTGGTCGGCCAGCTTCATCAGCTGGCGGGCGATGCCGCGACGCCGGTAGCCGGGCTCCACGTAGACATTGAGTACGTAGCCGCGCGAGTCCTGCTCTGGATGGGCGGGGTGGGGCGGCCAGTCGATCAGCATCAGGCCGATGCCTGCGATGGGTTGTCCATTGTCGGAAAGGACATGGCCGAAGTAGTCGCCCGACATCAGGCGCGGCTCCAGCCATCTACGGAACGGGGCTACCATCTGCTGCAGGACCTCTTCGCTCCGGCCGCTTTCACGGAACATCGCTTCACGGTGGGCACAGATGAGGTCGAGATCGCACGGAAGGATCTGCCGGACGACGAAGCCATTCCAGGAGGCTGTGATGGTATTGTCCGGAGTGCTGTCCATCGATCGTGTATCCGTTCAGACCCTGCTGGCTTGCCCAGCATCGCATCTGAAGGGCGCATGGTGAAAGCACCACGTTGCAATGATTGATGATCGATTGTTGCTCCAGGACGATCCACCGGGGACGAGGGTGCGGTGTCATCGCACCGACTGCGGCACCCGCCTCAGCGTGCGGGTGTCGTAACCCATCGCCGCAATCCGCTCGGCTGCCTGCTGGTAGTCTCTGTCCGACACCTGCGGGGTGCGGGCCATATACCAGACGTAATCACGCTTGCTTCGCGCCACGATGGTCTGGCGGTAGCCTTCGTCGAGCCAGGCGATCACGTACTCAGCCTGGATCGGCCAGATGAACTGCATGCCCCAGATCGCGCCATTGCCTTCCTTCTCGACACGGCCGATGGGGTGCATCGACTTCTGTGGCGCATCAAAACTGCCCTTGCGATAGGTGAAGGTGGTCTGGATGCGCCCATCGGAGCGCAGGGCATAGCTCTCCACGGCGTCGAAGGCCTCGCGTTCAGGGCGCGATGGGATATGCGCGATCACGTACCAGTCACCCATGAAACGCGGCACATCCACCGATGACGGACGCGGCAGTGGGCGCGTGTCGCTGGAGCTGCAGCCGGAACCGAACAGGCCGATCGCGATCAGGGGAAGCAGTGGAAACTTTCGCATGTCACACCTCAGCGGGGCCGGAACAGGTAGTGGGCCACCAGCCACTGCTGGCCGTCGTCGTAGCCGAACAGCTCGGCACACGCCATCCAGAACATCCGCCAGCGTTGCCACCAGATGCGCGCAGCCGCCGGCCCATAGGTCGCCGCCAGTATCGGCATCACCCGGTCGCGTGCCGCATCCTGATTGGCCAGCCAGTGCTCGGCGGTGCGTTGGTAGTGGGTGCCGTCCAGCAACCAGCGCTGATCCAGCCGCAGGTCGCGCTGGAAATGCAGAAGGGTATCGGCGGCCGGCATCAGTCCGCCGGTGAAGAAATGGCGGCCCATCCAGTTGTCGCCACCCTCGGTTTCGAACGGGTACATCAGCGTGCGATGGGCAAAGATATGCACGAACAACGCACCGTCTGGCTTCAGCCACTGCGCGATGCGCGCCAGCAGGCGCTCGTAGTTGCGCACGTGTTCGAACATCTCGACCGACACGCAGCGGTCGAAGCGTGCCGTGGGTAGCTCAAGCTGGTTGACATCGCGGGTGATCACCTCGACGTTGCGCAGCCCCCTGGCTTCACACTGCGCCATGATGTGCTGGCGTTGGCTGTGCGAATTCGAAACGGCGGTGATGCTGGCCTGCGGGTAGCGTTCTGCCATCCACAGGGTCAGTGAGCCCCAGCCGCATCCCAGTTCGAGAATCTGCTGGCCATCGGCCAGGCCTGCGCGCTGGCCGTACAGTTCCAGCATCGCGTCCTCCGCCTGGTCCAGCGTTTCGCGCCCGGTGGGGTAGTAGCAGCTGCTGTACTTCAGTCGCTTGCCCAGGCAGGCCTGGAAAAAGGCTGCTGGCACTTCATAGTGCTGTCGGTTGGCTGCATCGGTGTGTAATGCGAGTGGGCTGTCGGCCAGCTCGGCGATGCGCCGGCTGAAGCGCGCCGACTGGCCTTCGATGCCACCCTCGCTTTCCTCATGCAGGCGTCGCGCGCACAAGCGGCGGATGCCCGCACGCAGCGCCGCATCGGGGACCAGCCCGCGTTCGGCCCAGGCGATCAGCCCGGTTTCCGCGTCTTCGGCAGGATTCAGTGAGGGGATCGCGTTCATGCGGAATGCTCCTTGGAAGGGCGGGGGAACCAGGGAAAGAACATCGGCGTGCTGCGCTGATAGGACTGGTAGTCGTCGCCGCGGCTGCGCAGGGCCTGCTTCTCGGTGAACGGGATGCCGCTGAGATAGCGCAGGAACACATACATCAGCACGGGGCCGAGCCAGGCCAGCCACCACAGCGGGGAGCCGACGGCCAGCAGCACGTAGGTGAACCAGTGCAGCCACTCGAAGAAGTAGTTGGGGTGGCGGGAATACCGCCAGAGTCCATCACGGCAGGTGCGGCCCTTGTTCGCCGGGTTGGCGCGGAACCGGGCCAGCTGCTGGTCGGCCAGCGATTCTCCGCCCACGCTCAGCAGCCAGACGAGCGCAGCCGCTATCACCCAGGGTGCCGTGCCTGCGGTTTGATTGGCGGCGACCGCGACGAAGGGCAGGGCAAACAGCACCACCAGCAGTGCCTGTGCCATGAAGAACCCGAAGATCTTTCCCTGGTGTCCCTGCCAGTGCTCACGAAGGTAGCGATAGCGCCCGTCCTCTTCTTCGTGCCGGACCCGGTGCCAGAGATGAAGGGCCAGGCGACCGCCCCACAGGCCACCGAACACAGCCAGCGCCACCCGTGGCGTGACCGCACCCTCGCCCATCAACGCCAGTAGCAGCGCGGCGGCGCCCACGCCCTTGGCCCAAAGTACGTCCACAACGCCGATGTTGTGGTGGCGGCGCTGCCAGGCCCAGCCCCAGCTCATCACCAGTACCGTGTAGAGCAGCACCCAGAGCAGGTTGATCATGATGACGCTCCTACCATAGGTGGTTGTGGCGTGGTACGCGGGCAGCCACGGGCGGCGCGGCACAAGAGGGAAAGCGCAATGGCCCAGCCTGCGCCCAGCACCAGGACGCCATGCCACATCGGGCTGTTGAACTGCACTGCATCGAATCCACGCGCGGCCGACAGGTAGGCCAGTGGCGCCAGCAGCAGGCCGAACAGAGGCGGCAGGGCAGGGTGTCGCTGAAGGAAGCGCATCGAGGTGGTCAGGGTCATGGCGAATGCCGCCCACAAGGCCATGATCCAGAGCGGTGGCGCCCACCCCGGCGGGGCAGCGGCGTAGCGCACGGTGCCGCTGGCGGCCGCAGTGGCATCGACCAGCCAGGCGCAGGCCAGCGCAAGCACCAGCAGCCGCAGGTCCAGTCGCGGATGCGCCGACGCCAGCAGCTGGCTGCCGATGTAGAGCGATGCGGCCAGCAACGCAGGCCACTGCCAGCCGCGGCCCGCGCCGGCTACCGCGCACAGCCATACCAGCTGGTTGCCAAGCAGATTGGGCCAGAACCGGCGCATTTCAGTTGCCTTCACCCGGTGCGCCCGCGGGCCGATGGCCCGGGCGCGCCAACAACAGATGCGAGACGCCGATCGAACGCTCCAGGAAGCCGCCTTCGCAGTAGGCCAGGTAGAAATCCCACAGGCGGCAGAAGCGGGCATCGAACCCCTGCGCCTGCACGGCAGGCAGCTGCGCAAGGAAGCGTTGGCGCCAGGCGCGCAGGGTCAGCGCGTAGGAATGGCCGAAGTCCTGCTGGGCGATCAGCTGCAGGTCGCTGGAACGCGTCTTGGCGGCCATGATCGCGTTGATCGATGGGATGAAGCTGCCCGGGAACACATAGCGCTTGATGTAGTCGACGCTGCGCCGGGCCTGCTCGTAGCGATGATCCTCTATGGTGATGGCCTGCAGCAGGGCAACACCATCAGGCTTCAGCAGTCGCTGCAGCGTGCCCATGTAGGTGTCCAGGTATTCCGCGCCGATGGCTTCGATCATCTCGATCGATACCAGCTTGTCGAACTGGCCCTGCAGGTCGCGGTAGTCCTGCATCAGCAGCGTGACATGGTCCTGCAGGCCCGCTGCCTGCACGCGCTGGGCAGCCAGCGCGTGCTGCTCGGCGGAGATGGTGGTGGTGGTGACGTGGCAGCCGTAGTGCTGCGCGGCGTGCAGCGCAAAACCACCCCAGCCGGTGCCGATCTCCACCACGCGATCGCCCGGCTTGAGCTGGAGCTGCTGGCAGATGCGGTCCAGCTTGCGGCGCGAGGCGGACTCCAGCGATTCGGATTCGCCGGTGAACAGCGCCGACGAATACATCAGGTCAGGCGACAGGAACAGGGCGAAGAAATCGTTGCCCAGGTCGTAGTGGGCGGCGATGTTGCGCCGGCTGCCCTCACGGCTGTTGCGGTGCAGCCGGTTCCATCCGCGCAGCAGCCAGCCAGCCACACGGGCCGGGCCCTGCTCCATGCCGTCCAGCAGTTCGCGGTTGCGTACCAGCAGTTGTATCAGGGCAACCAGATCATCGCAGTGCCACTCGCCCTGGATATAGCTCTCACCTGCGCCCACACTGCCTTGGGCAGCAACCTTGCGATAGAACGCGGGGTCATTGATGGTGACAGTGACATGCAGTTCGCCACGGGCGTCGCCCAGCCAGACTTCGCCGAGTGCATCGCGCACGCATAGGCGGCCGTCGCGCAGGGGGGCAAGCTGCGCCAGCAGGCGGCGGCGCAGGAAGGCGTCCAGCGCACCGGGGCGCGGCAGGGCCACCGAAGGTGTCATCGAGTTCATCGCGGTTTCCCGGCAAGGGTGGGGTGGTCGTGTACGGGGTTGCGCTTCAGCCATAGCCGCAGTGCGTGCCAGTGGATGGCGGCCACCACCTGGGTGGTCATCAGGGGATAGCAGGCCAGAACCCGGGCCAGTCCGCGGCCATCCAGGGCACGTCGCTGCATGGCCTGGGTGGCATCGAACTGGCGCACGCCGTCGCGCCAGACCTGCATGTGCACGCGCAGGTCCTGGTCCGGGCGGTTGAACCGCCAGTCGTAGCGGCAGTCCATCGGCATGAACGGCGAGACATGGAAGCACTTGTCGAACTGCCACCGCAGTGAACTGCCTTCGTGCGTGGCGGTAGTGACCGGCAGCACATAGGTGTGTCGTTCCTTCCAGGGCGTGTTGGTGATCTCGGCGACGATGCAGTCCAGCGTGCGGCCGTCGGCCTGGTAGCAGTAGTAGAAGCTGACCGGGTTGAAGACATGCCCGGCGAAGCGGAGATGGGTGAGCAGGCGCACCGGCCCGGTCGGCCGGTAGCCGAGCGTGCCTGCAGCGTGGTCGCGCACCGCGTCGGCCAGTGGCCGGGCGGGGTCGCCGAAGTAGTCGCTGCGGCGGAATTCGGCCAGATTGCGGCGATTGACCGACCACAGCCAGCGACCGACAAACACGGTCTCCAGTTCATCCAGGTCGAGCAGCAGTTGTGCAACCGGGTAACGGAACGCATGCGGATGCGGATGATGCCGGCGATGCATCACCTGCCCGATGTAGAGTGCGCTGGCACTCATGCCGCCACCTCATCCGAGGCGGATGCCAGCCGATGTGGAGCGCAGGCTTGCAGGGCCTCGACCACGCGGCGGGCACTGCGGATGCCATCCTCATGGAAGCCCCAGCCCCAATAGGCGCCCGCAAACCATGTATGGCGGCGGCCCTGCAGTTCCGCCCAGCGCTGCTGTGCGCGCACTGCAGCGTGGTCGTGTACCGGGTGCGCGTACTGCAGGGTCCGCAGCACCTTGGCCGGATCGATCGCCTCTCTGCGGTTGAGGGTCACTACCAGGGGGATGTCGCCCGGCAGGCCCTGCAGCAGGTTCATGCAGTAGCTGACCGTGCAGGGCGCCGCGCGATCCTGTGGCACGTGCGCGTTCCAGGCCGCCCACGCTTTGCGGTTGCGCGGCAGCAATGATGCATCGGTATGCAGCACCGCCTCGTTGGACTGATAGCGGATGGCGCCGAGGACCTCACGCTCGATGGCATCTGCGTCGGCAAGCAACGCCAGTGCCTGGTCGCTGTGGCAGGCCAGGATCACTTCGTCGAAGGCCTCCACGCCGGCGCTGCTGTGCACGCGTGCACCCCAGGGCATGCGCTCGACCCTGCTGACCGGGCATTGCAGCCGCTCATGCACACGCCAGCGGCGACGCAGCGCATCCACGTAGCGCGTCGATCCCCCGCTGACCACCCGCCAGCTTGGCCGCCCGGTCATCTGCAGCATCTGGTGATTGGCCATGAACTGGGCCAGGTAGCGCGCCGGGAACGCCTGCACGGTAGCCGTCGGCGAGGACCACAGCGCCGAGGCCATCGGCAGCAGGTGCTCGTCGATGAACGCCTCGCCATAGCGCTGGCTGCGCAGGTATTCGCCGAGCGTGGGACCGTCTTCTTCGGCCAGCAGCAACGGCGCGTCGCGATAGAACCGGCGCAGGTCGGCCAGCATGCCCCAGAAGCGCGGCGATACCAGATTGCGGCGCTGGCAGAACAGCCCATCCAGCGAGGTGGCGTTGTACTCCACACCGCTGCGCTCACTGTGCATGGAGAAACTCATCGTGGTCGGTTGCGAGGCCACGCCCAACTCGTCGAACAGCGCCGTCAGCAAGGGATAGTGCTGGGGGTTGAAGACGATGAAACCGGTATCCACCGCCATGCCTCTGCCCGCCACCTGCACGTCGTGGGTATGGGTGTGCCCGCCGAGGTAATCGTTGGCCTCGAACAGCGTGACGTCGTGCTGGCCATCCAGCCACCAGGCACTGGCCAGCCCCGCGATACCCGAGCCGATGACCGCGATGCGCATCTCAGTACCTCGCCTTGGCCAGAACCCACTCGGGGATGGGCTTGAGCCCTTTGACCAGGCCCAGCGCCGCCATCGCGCGCAGCCCGTACCAGGTCAGGTCCACTTCCCACCAGCGGAAGCCCTGGCGCACAGTGCCGGGAAAGAAATGATGGTTGTTGTGCCAGCCCTCACCGAAGGTGAGCAGCGCCAGCCACAGGTTGTTGCGGCTGTCGTCGCGGGTCTCGAAGCGGCGGCGGCCAAAGCGGTGCGCCAGCGAATTGATGGTGACGGTGGCATGGAACAGCACGATGGTGGAAATGAAGAAGCCCCACACCAGCAGCTGCGGGCCATTGGTCTGCAGGTCGGGCGCCCAGCGTTCCAGTCCAGCACCCAGCGCGTACAGCGCTGCGGCCAGCAGTACCGGCACTGCCGTATCGAAGCGGTCGAGCCAGCGCAGTTCGGGGAAGCGCGCCAGGTCAGGTACCCGCGACAGATCGGTGGCGAAGGCCTCGCGGGTGAGGAACCAGCCCATGTGGCTGCGCCAGAAGCCGCCTTCGCGCGGTGAATGCGGGTCCAGCCGCTGGTCGGCATGCCGATGGTGGTGGCGATGATGGGCAGCCCACCACAGCGGCCCGCGCTGCACGCTGGAGGCGCCGATGACTGCGAACACGAACTGCACCGGACGCGATGCCTGGAAGGTGCGGTGCGAGAAGTAGCGGTGATAGAACGCCGTGATGGCGAACATGCGCACTGCGTAAAGCACCGTGGCCATGACGACCGCCGTCCATGACACGCCTACCCAGATCACCGCGATGCAGGCCAGGTGCATCAGTGCAAAGGGTACCGCGCGCATCCAGTCGATGCGTCCTGGCTGTTCGCCGGTGCTCTCTGTGGCATTGCTGGTATCGACCCACCGCTGCAACGTACGCAGCAGGCGCCAGCGTCGACGGGGGAGGGGCGCTACAGAGGCCATGGCGGATCTCGGCGGGTGTCGTGTCCTGCTTTACGCAGCAGGGCGCGCAATGGATGCGCCACTTCGAACTAAATTTCGCTTCACCTGGGCGTCACGGTGCAACGCTCGACCAGGGGCTGCGCCCACGCCTGTTGCCAGTCACCTGCCGGTCGCTCGGCAGCTGGCGAGCTGAAGCGCACCGTCACCTGCGGGTAGCTGCCGCGGGCATCGCGCAGGTTGCTGGTGCCGCGGAATTCCAGCAGGCGGCGGTCGGCGCTGGCATAGACCAGCGACAGGCGCGGCACGATGCCGCCGTACCAGGTGTCCAGACTGACCTCGATCGCCTGGGCGTCGATGCCTTGCCAGCGAATGGAGCCCGACCGCCGCACCTGCACCGGGAAGTAGCGCTGCCGCCCTGGCACCAGGAACGGCAGGCTGACGCGTTCGCCGCGCAGCAGCGCCGGCCAGTGCAGGCGGACCGCGGCATCAAACCCCGCATCGATCACCGCATCCGGCGGCAGTTCAAGCTGGCGCCGACGCAGCTCACTGGCGGCATCCTCCTTCCATGCAATCGACACTGAGTCGCCAGTGGCGTCTACCTCGGCGGTCTGGCCGCTGCGGCGGTCCTCCAGCGAATAGCCCCGTGCCTGCGGCCGGGCGCTGGCGGGCAGATGCTTGCGGGCGAAGGGTTGACCGCCCGGGCACTGGTACAGCACCCAGCGCTCGGCGCCCTCCGTTGCCTCGCGCCGCCAGTGCACTTCACGGTAGAGGATGCCGCCCTGCGCGGAGGTGGCCACGCCCTCGCTTCGCAGCCAGGGTGCCGCCAGCGCGGCGTGAGGCAGGCACAGCAGCAGCCAGGCAGTGCGCATGGGTCGTGATCCGGAAGGGAGGGCTCAGGGCGTACGGCAGCGGCGGCCGGTTGGATGCACAGCGCCGGCTGCATCCAGTTGCTGCCCCTGCGCGTACAGAGGACAGACCTTCACCCGCCCGCCGCGAACCCAGATGTACCCTGACGCCGCCAGCACACTCCTCAACTTCGATAGCGCACGCACCGTGTCCAGTTCCCAGCAGCCGAGCAGCGAGCCGACGAACTGGGCCGGTGACATGGACGGCGTGGCGCGGCTGCGCGACCGCGACTGTTTCATGCGGATCTACGACTACTTCATGCCGCGATTGTGCGTGTACCTGCGCGGCCTGGGTGCACCGGATGCGGTTGCCGAGGAACTGGCGCAGGAATGCCTGCTGCGCCTGTGGCTGCGAGCGGCCGACTACGATGCGGCCCAGGGCGCGCTGAGTACGTGGCTGTACCGGATTGCGCGGAACCTGCATATCGATCGCATCCGTCGCGAGCGAAGCTGGATGCAGGTGCAGTCAGCGGTGGAGGATGCTGCCACACTTGACGTGATCGAGCGCAGCAGCGCCGAGCAGTTCGCAGACCAGGCACGGCTGCGCCAGCGCATCAACGAGTTGCCCGCGGTGCAGGCGCGGCTGGTGCGGATGTCCTATTTCGAGGCCAAGAGCCACAGCGAGATCTCAGAGGCGCTGGGCATGCCGCTGGGGACGGTCAAATCACACCTGCGCCGCGCGTTTCTGCAACTGCAGGCCAAAGTGGGAGGTGCGTCGTGAACCCGCATCACCACTTGCATGAATCCACCCTGATGAGCTATGCCGCCGGCGCGCTGCCGGCGCCATTGAGCATCGTGGCCGGTGCTCATCTGGAGCAGTGCCCGCATTGCCGTCACCGCCTGCGCGACGCAGAGGCGATCGGCTCGGTGCTGCTGGAGCAGACCCAGCCACCCGCAGCCGACACGCGACGCGAACAGCTGCGTGAGGCGATGCTGATGCAACTGGCCGCGGAAGCGCCGATGGCCATGGCTGGGGTCGCACGCCCCGTGCCGAAGGAGCGACCCGAGGCCGATCCGGACCATCTTCCTGCTTCGCTTCACCCGTATTTCGGTGCGTCGCTCAGTGGCCTGCGCTGGCGCTGGATGGCGCCGGGTGTGCACTGCATCCGTGCAGAGCAGATGCCTTCGCTGATCATGCTGAAGATCGCCCCTGGCAAGTGCCTGCCGATGCACAGCCACGGCCGCAGCGAGCTGACCCAGATCCTGCGGGGCTCGTACAACGATGCGCTGGGGCTGTTCGCGCCCGGCGACGTGGCGGATCTGGATGAAGACGTGGAGCATCAGCCGGTGACTGCGCCCGGGGTTCCCTGCATCTGCGTGTCCGCGTTGGATGCGCCGTTGGTGTTCAGTGGCTGGCTGGCGCGGAAGATCCAGCGTTTCGTGAAACTCTAGCGGGGGCGACGATGGCCGGGACGGGCGCATTACGGATTCTGTTGACCGGTGCCGCAGGCCTGGTCGGGCAGGGTGTGGCGTTGGCTTGCCAACGCTCACCACATGTGTCCCGCCTGACAGCGCTGGTCCGCCACCCGGGAAGTCTGAGCGGTGCTGGCAGCGAACTGATCGTTCCGGACTTCCTGCGTATCCAGGGGCGGTTGGAAGAACTGGCCGGGTTCGATGCCTGCTTCTATTGCGCCGGCGCACCACCGGTCGGCACCACTGAGGCCGAATACCGGCGCGTGACCTTGGACACGACATTGGCGGTGGCCCGTGCCTGGGCGGCTGCGAATCCCGAAGGGTTTTTTTTGTATGTATCCGGTGCCGGTGCGGACCCTCGGAGTCGGCTGATGCCGTTGAGGATCAAGGGCGAGACCGAGGTCGCACTGCAGGCCCTGCCGGTGCGTACCGTGATGCTGCGCCCGGGCGGCGTGCGGCCGGTATCGGGAACCGGCACGCGCCACGCGGTGCTCAAGCCCTTGTACTGGGGTGGCGCGCCGTTGATGAAACTGGCTGGCGCACTCGTCCCTTCACTGGTCACCAGCAATCTGGCGGTGGGCCAGGCGATGATCGCACTGGCCGGAAGAGAGCATCCGCCTGCGACGGTGGAGTGCGCGGACATCAACCGGATCGCGGCAGGCATGCGTGATCCGGCCGCGTGAGCTCAGTGCGCGGCAGCGTCCAGCGCGGTGCGTACCGCCTGCGCAAGGTCACTGCGGGTAAACGGTTTCGGCAGCAGCGCTGGGAACCGCCCCTGACTGCCCACCGCTTCGTGGTCGCGTGGATAGCCCGATGTGAAAAGCACGGCAACTTCTGGCCAGCGCTCGCGGACCTCGCGGACCAGCTCCCAGCCCGACATGCCGGGCATCACCACGTCGGAGAACAGCAGGTCGACCCTGGTGTCCGGCCGCTCCAGCAACCTCAGTGCGGATGGTCCGTCATGCGCTTCCAGTACGCGGTAGCCCAGCAGGCGCAGTGAATCGACCGTGTGCGCGCGCACATCGTCGTTGTCCTCGGCCACCAGGACGGTTTCCTCGCGCGGCGCGTAACCGGCCAGGCCAACCTGCGGCGCACGTGCTTCGCAGGGCAGGGCCAGCGGTGAGCGCGGGAACATCATGGTGATACTGGTGCCGCCGCCTTCCACCGAATCGATCAGCACGTGGCCGCCGGACTGCTTGACGAAGCCATGCACCATCGACAGACCAAGCCCGGTGCCGCGGCCGACCTGCTTGGTAGTGAAGAACGGTTCGAACACGCGCGCCAGGGTAGCCGCGTCCATGCCGTGGCCGTTGTCGCGCACCCGCAGCATCACGTACTCGCCCGGCGTTGCATCCGGGAACAGGGCGGCGTAATCGTGGTCGAGGTGGCTGTTGTCGACCTCGATCACCAGCCGGCCGCCATGTGGCATCGCATCGCGGGCATTGACCGCCAGGTTCAGTACGGAGGCCTCCAGCTGGCTCACGTCGATCTCCACGCACCAGATGTCCTGGGCGCTGCGGATCTCCAGCTGCACCAGCTCGCCCAGCGCACGCTGCAGCATGTCGTGCATGTCCAGCAGGCGCTCGTTGAGGTTGGCGGCCTGGCTGTGCAGCGGCTGGCGTCGGGCAAAGGCCAGCAGGCGCTGGGTCAGGCTGGCGGCACGGCCCACGCCCTTCAGCGCATTGTCCAGCGCACGGCTGACCATCGCACCGGGTTCGCCTGCACGCTCGTTGAGCAGCATGGCGTGCTCAACATTGCCGGAAATGACCGTGAGGATGTTGTTGAAATCATGCGCGATGCCGCCGGTGAGCTGGCCGACCGCCTCGATCTTCTGTGACTGGCGCAGCGCATGTTCAGCCTGCAGCCGCGCGGTGGTTTCCACCGCCTCGGAAACCACGGCTGTGACCACGCCTTCGGTATCCAGCAGCGGACGGAACGAGAAATCGAAGCTGCGCCGGCCGGTCGGGAGCTCCAGCTCCAGTGCATGCAACGAACTCCGGCCCTGTACGGCTGCGGCGACGGCCCGGTCGATCAGCGCGCCGATGCCATCGGTTGTGCCGAACCAGATCGATTCGCCAAAGCGCTGGCCAATGACGTCCCCCTTGTCTGCCAGCACCGCGGCCAGTGACGCGTCATTGGCATCAACCACGCGTCCGGACAGATCCAGCAGCACCTGATGCTGGAAGCTGGATTCGAAGATCGCCTGCAGGCGCCGCTTGCTGGCCCTCAGTTCGGTGGTGCGCGCCTGCACCTGTCGTTCGAGTACCTGGTTGTCCTCGCGCAGCGCCAGTTCGGCCTTCTTCAACAGTGAAACATCGCTGCCCATGCAGATGTAGCCGACCACGCTGCCATCGGTGGCTTGCTCAGGCACGCAGTCCATCTGCACGAACCGTGATTCGCCGCTGCGGTGGATCAGTTCGACCTGGAAGCTGGTGCGTTCGCCCCGCAATACCCGCTCCAGGCTGGGCAGGGCGTGCTCGAAGGCAGAAGTCCCGCTGACATCCCGTGCCGCGCGACCCAACAGTTCTGCAAGGCTGAATCCGTGCCAGTCCAGGAACGCCTTGTTGGCAAACCGGTAGCGATGGTCCTTGTCCAACTGGGCGATCAGCGCCGGGACGGCATCGGTTACCTGCTGCAGCTGGGCCTGGCTTTCGTTCAGCGCGGCCTGCGCATTGGCCAGCTGGGTACGCTCGTGCGCCTCCTGGCGGGCGCGGCGGATCGCATCGGGCAAGCGTTGCAGGCGTTGCTTCACCACGTAGTCGCGCGCACCGCGCGTGAGTGCCTGTACCGCCAGTTCCTCGGTCAGCGTGCCGGAAACAAAGATGAAAGGCGTCTGCGGCACGCGTTCGCGTGCCAGGGCAAGTGCTGCGTCACCATCGAAGCCTGGCAGGACATGATCGGCGAGGATCACGTCAAACGCACGGTTGTCGATGGCCTCGATGAACGCATTGCGGGTCCACAGGCGCTCGGCCTCGAAGTCGAGGCCGGCGCGCTGCAACTGTGCGCTGATCAGCTCCGCATCAAGCGCGCTGTCCTCCAGCATGAGGATGCGCAGGCGCTCGCTGCGGCGCGATCCATCACGCATTGTGCTGCCCCGAGCCGTTGGGCCGATGCGGCGGCGGCTGGTTGGTGATGCCCCAGAACATGCCCAGCCCCTGGATGGCGTCGAAGAACTCCTTGAAGTCGACCGGCTTGAC
This sequence comes from Stenotrophomonas sp. GD03819, assembly GCF_029841665.1. NCBI lineage: Bacteria > Pseudomonadati > Pseudomonadota > Gammaproteobacteria > Lysobacterales > Lysobacteraceae > Stenotrophomonas > Stenotrophomonas sp. GD03819. The sequence continues at coordinate 146,196 of NZ_JAOCEW010000002.1, read as the reverse complement.
CACGAATGCGTTGACGCCCAGTTCGTAACTGCGAACCAGGTCCTGCTCTTCACGCGAAGAGGTCAGCATCACCACCGGCGTGCTGCTCAGATCCGGGTCGCTACGCACCTGTTCCAGCACCTCCAGGCCGTTGACCTTGGGCAGCTTCAGGTCCAGCAGCACCACCACCGGGCCGCCGTGCATGGCGCCGGCAAACTTGCCTTCGCAGCGCAGGTAGTCCAGCGCTTCGGCGCCGTCGCGTACATGGATGACATCGTTCAGCAACTGGCAGCGCGACAATGCGGCCAGAGTCAGCTCTGCATCCTTGGGGCTGTCCTCAACCAGGAGGATCGGCCGCAGGTCCCTCATGGGTGATCTCCTGTGGAACGGGGTAGGGTGAAGTGAATGGTGGCGCCCTTGCCGGGCTCGCCCTCGGCCCAGGTACGGCCGCCATGGCGGCTGATGATGCGGCGTACATTGGCCAGGCCGATGCCCGTGCCTTCGAACTCTTCGACGTGATGCAGGCGTTGGAACACGCCGAACAGCTTGTCCACGTAGCGCATGTCGAAGCCGCAGCCGTTGTCGCGCACGAAGAAGTGGTCTTCGTCGTCGCTGCGTTCGTGACCGACCTCGATAACAGCCTGGTCGCGCTCGCGGGTGAACTTGATCGCGTTGGCCAGCAGGTTCTGCCAGACCAGGCGCAGCATCGTCGGATCGGCTTCGACCTCCGGCAGCGGTGCGAGCGTCCACTGTACGTCGCGGCCGGCGTAGTCCAGGGCCAGGCTCCGGCGCACATCCTCCGCCAGCGCGGTCATGTCCATCCGCACACGCCCCAGGGTGGAGCGCCCCATCTGCGAGAAGCTGAGCAGGTCATCCACCAGTGTTCCGGCGGACTTGGCCGATTCCACGATCGTGTCCAGGAAGCGGCGCTCGGTATCGTTCAGGCGCTCGCCCGCCGAGCTGCCCAGCAGTTCGGAATAGCCGACAATGTGACGGAACGGAGCGCGCAGGTCGTGGCTGACCGAGTAGGAGAAGGCTTCCAGTTCCTTGTTGCTGCGGAGCAGCTGCTCGTTCAGTTCGGCCATTTCCTCGGCCTTGCGCAACACGATATCGACGATGGCCGTGCGCATCTCGTGTGCCGCGTCGCAGTCAGCATCGCTCCACGGCAGGCTGCGCTGCTGCACGGTCTCCTTCCAGGCCTCGAACGAGTTGCGCGGAGACAGCGCCACGCCCGGTGCTGCTTCCTTGCGGGGATCGCCACCCCAGCGCACGGTGCGCACCACTTCCGGCCGGAACCACATCAGGTAACTGTCATGCAACTGCGAAATGGACACCGCCAGCACGCCGCTGGCTACGTCGGCCAGGTGCGCGGCAGGTGACCAGTCGGCTGCCAGGTGATCGGTGCAGTAGGTTTCCTGGCCGGCCTGCTGCGTGGCCAGCCAATTCGCCAGGGCCAGCACGTCGCTGGCAGAAGGGCACTGGCCGACACGCAGGCAATCGCCCTTGTGCACGATCACCGCGCCGGCCGCGCCAGTCAGCGACAGCAGGCTGGCCTCGTCGTCGCGCAGCGCGGCCATGAAGTCCTCATCACCGGCCATGCGTGCCAGCAGCTTGACCAGCACAGAACGCCGGGCCACGCGCTCTTCGATCGCACGCGCACGCTCCTTCAACGCAATCTGCAGCGACAGGATCTGGCCCATGAACTCGCAGGCAGTACGCACGTGGTAGGGCAGGCGGCGCGGCTGCACGGTGTGACAGGACACCAGGCCCCACAGCCGGCCTTCATGCACCAACGATACCGACATCGACGCACCGGTTCCCATGTTGCGCATGTAGTGCAGGTGTACCGGCGAGACGCTGCGCAGCACGGCCAGGCTCAGGTCGGTGGGCGGCGCGTCGCGATGGTCCTCGGCCCGCATCAGCGGGGCAGGGGTGTAGTTGTTGTCCGCAATCAGGCGGACCCGGTTGCGCCGATACAGTTCGCGGGCCTGCGCGGGAATGTCCGACTCAGGGAAGCGCAGGTCCAGGTAGGACGGCAACAGGCCGTTGCCATCCTCAGCCACCACGATGCCGTTCCAGCCGGCATCGAACTGATAGACCAAGGTGCGGTCAAAGCCGGTGAGCCGCCGCATGTGCGCGGCCGCAAGCCTGCACAGGTCTTCCACGGTCGCCGCCGATTCAATGCCGGTCATCAGCTCGCGGATGGCCGGATACAGTTCTTCCAGTGAGCCCGGTTGGCCGGGAACCGGTGCTTCCAGTTCGACCAGCAGATCGTTGGCGGAACGGTGCACCAGCAACTGATGCCGGCCGTGGCCATCCAGATGCACGGCACCGACATGGGCACTGCTGCCGATCACGGCCTGCTGGAACAGGCCCTGGAACGGCGCCAGCACGCCGCCAAACACCTCGCTGACATGCTGCGTCAACGGTTCGCCGAACTGCTGCAGCAGGCCGGGATGGCTGATGGCGCGCTCGCGCACCTGCAGGGACTGCGGTTCAACGACCAGGAGCACACCATAGGGCTGGATCGCGCCGGGGGTGTGGATCGGTTCGCGCGCGCAACTGGACAAGGCAGTGTCGTGCGCGGACTCAGCAGAAGGCATCAAGGGCGGGACTCATCATTCGTGGATGGCTGGAAAGGCCCAGTGGTACATCCGGTACCCCTCAATGGTGAAGCAAAATCATGCATTCGCCTACCAGTGTATGCGTGTGAAGCGTGCTTCTGTCCAAGCTGAATTCTTCATGTGGGGACGAGGTTGAGCACTTGCAGTTTTCGCGAAGAATACATCTCCGCTGCACATCAGCTCGACAGGTCATTGCCTAGAGTGGATCCACTTCCCTGAGCGACCGCCCCGTGAACCTGCAGCCCGCACCCCTGTCCCCGTACCGCATGCTGGCTGACAGCTGCCAGTTTGAACTGCTGGATGTGGATGCGCTGCAGGACCCGGCCAGTGGCCGGCTGCTGCACCTGTATTCGCTGGTTGCCCGCTGCCTGTCCTGCGAGACGATCTTCAAGGCGGAAGAAGGGCGGGGCCTGGTCAGCCATACTGCGGCGCGGGTGGTGCGGTGCCCCACCGGCTGCGGCCAGCAGGCGTTCAAGCCGGCCCTGCTGCGGACCTGGCGCCCGCAGGCCATTGCCCAGGCGTGAGCGGCGGGCGACCTTGTCACAGCAGTCCGGGATTGGCTCGCCATACCGCAAAGTTGAGCGCCGAGGCGAACGAAATCCAGGCCAGGTAAGGAAGCAGCAGCACCCCCGCAATCGGGCGGGTGCGCGCGAACGTCACGATCGTCGCGCACACCAGCACAATCAATACAAGAATGTCGGCGAAGGCAAGCGCGCCCAGCCTCCAGCCGAAGAAGAGCCAGCTCCACAGTGCGTTGACGGCCAGCTGCACCAGATAGAGCACCAGCGCGGGTCGTGCCCCACGCCAGCCACGTTCGCGCCAGGCCAGCCACGCGGCAATCGCCATCATGGCGTAAAGCAGCGTCCACACCGGGCCAAAGACGCTGGCCGGTGGTGCCCACCCGGGGAGGGCAAGGGTGGCGTAGAAGGTGGCCGCCGATGTGGATGCCCACGCGCCCAGGGCGGCCGCCGCGAAGGTGATCGTCACCCATCCCAGAAGACCGGAAATCTGTGAACTCCGCTTCATACCGTACAGCTCCCTGATGCGCATGCTCCCGTATACGCACAGAGGCCGCGAATGGATGCGGGCTGCGGGCCTTCTCAGTCTGAAGAGCCGGCGGCGCTCGTGCCCTGGCTTGCTGGCAGCAGGGAAGGCTGTTGATCAAACCACTCACGTGCCTTGGACAGATGCCATTGGCGCCGGTCACCGTCCAGCTCGATGCCCGCACCCAGCAGTCCCCAGCGCAGGTAGAGATCGCCGCGTTTGCGCTGTTCCAGAAGATCCAGCCGCGCGCGTACCGACAGGCGATCATTCTCGGCCTGCAGTCCATCGATGACCAGATGGCCAGGGCGCCAGCGCAGCGTCGCCTGTGCCTGCACCTGGCCGGAATCGAGGAGGGACAGCGTCCAGCGTGGGTAGTCGGTGCGCTCTGCGAACAGCGCGAGCAACGGACGGGCATCGCTGAGATCCAGATCCGTGGTGGCATCCACCTGGAATGGCGACTGCGCATCGATACGGCCGCGTTTGAAGGCCGCGCGGCCTTTCCAGGCGGTTGCGCGCTCCGTACCCGCCACCTGCACGTTGCGTAGCTCGACCGTGGTGCCGGACAGGTCGAAATGACGCTGGTTGAAGTCGCCCCGGCGCAGCGTTGCGTTCACGTCCACATCGCCGCCCATGTCCAGGCCGGCGACCTTGGCGCTGGTGTTGCGCCCCTGCAGGCGGGCCGTGCCATGGCCAACGCGGCCATCGGTATCGAGGGTGGCATCACCGCTGAGTGAGCCGGTGCCGCGCAGCAGGCGCACCTGTTTTGAACCGAGATAACGGTTGTAGGCCGACAGATCTGGAATGGTGGCTTCGCTGAAGCTCAGGTGCGCGCGCACGCCCTTGCGCAGCTCCTGCAGGCGACCGTCGCCGGTCAGATCCAGCGCCAGATCACGACCATCGAACAGCCGAACGTCCTTGGCATCGGTGGGACGCGCGGTGAAGCGGGGCAGGCGGACGGCAAGCAGGGCCAGATTTGGAGCGCCTGACTTCAGTTCCCCGTGCGCGCTGGCGGCACCGGCAAGCCGGACGCCGGCGACCTCGGCAACTGCTTCGGCAGAGGGAATGTCCACCGTGCTGCCTTCGCTCAGCTCGCCGTTGCGCAGCCGCAGGTCGGCCTTCAGTGTGCCGCCGCCGTCCAGTTGCAGCCACGGCTTGCGGACGAACAGGGCAGGGATCCAGTTGAGTGAGGTGAACGTCCATTCGCCGCGCACCGTGCCGGAACTGCGCTCCAACAACTGAGCGAGGTCCTGGAAGGGGATATCACGGCCTGTGATGTGCAGGTCCGCGTCCACTTCGCTGCCTGAGCCGGGCTTTGGCGGCAGGCGGGCCTGCAGGCGCAGGTCGTTGGCCACGTTGAGCTGCAGGGCCAGCACGCCGCGATCGGGGGCGCCGTCACCCAGATAGAGCGGCACCTGCCACAGCGCGTGGTCCTTGGGCTGCAGTTGGCCGTCGATCAGGTGCAGCGCCAGCTGCAGGCGGCCGGGCACGGGCGCGCTGGAGATCTTCGGCTTTGTGACATCCGTATCCATGCGCAGTCCCTGGCTGCGTGCATCAACGTCCAGCTGGGCATGCAGGATCTTCAGTTTGGCGAGCCCCGGAGCCTGGTCCCGGTAATGACGCGGATAGCTGAAGCGTGCGGCAAGGTTCATGTCATCCAGCACCTGCACGCCATCGAAGCTGGTGTCCGCACCCTTGAACGTGACGGTTGAATCGAGCAGTTCCGAGGGGCCACCGCGCAGCTGCTTGATGAAGCCGACCGTGCCCTGGCCCTTGCCGATGATCAGCAGCTTGCCGAAACGGGCGCTGCGGATGCTGTCGCTGTGGATGGCATCGAAACGCAGCGTCCAGCCCTGGTCGCTGCGCGGGGGCGGCGGAATGGCCTCGTCAACGCGGCTGATCTCGGCCGATACGCCCGTGGCCTGCAGGCGCGGAACCCGTACTTCGCGCCGGAACAGCGGCAGGACTGCCAGCCTGGCGCTTGCCCGGTCGGCATGCAGCACGTAGACGGTGTGGTTGACGTGGCCGCGCATGTGCACGTTCCAGGCGATCACGTGGCCGGGCAGCAGGGTGATGGCCGGGCCCGTGGTCATCACGAACTTGTGCGGCTTGCGGTTGGTGACCTGGTCGAACAGTGGCGTGTTGAGGAAGATGTTGCCGGCCAGGAGGTAGGCAACATACAAGCCCAGCAGGATGTAGATGGCAATGCGCCGTCGCCGGGGCAGGTGATGTACGGGCGCAGGAGGAGGGGACATGAACCACTCGAACAACGAGGACCCCCGCACTATTGCGAAGTGACCGGCGGCAGCATGTGAAGCCGGCGCGCCGCTCAGATTCGTTGTGGCCTGCCACACTAAATCAATTGCAACCCATCGGGATGCCGCCGGGTTTCATACAATCCTTCCGGCATCTGCCCAACATCCAAGGAAGACCCTGTGAGACAACGCGTCATCGTATGCCCGCTGATCCAGAACCAGGGCGCCTATCTGCTGTGCCGCATGCCGTTGGATCGTGGTGCATTTCCGGGCCAATGGGCACTGTCCGGCGGTGGGCTGGAGCCCGACGAACGCATCGAGGAAGGCCTGCGCCGGGAGATCCGCGAAGAGCTGGGGCACGCGCTGCAGATCGGTGCCGTTCAACCATGGACCTTCCGCGACGACATCCGCACCAAGCTCTATCCGGACGGTTCCAGCGAGCAGATTCACATGATCTACCTGATCTTCGACTGCGAAGCACTGAACCGTGACGTTACGATCAACGAAGAGTTTGATGCCCATGCCTGGGTGGAACCGAAGGATCTGGGTGCGTACGACCTCAATGCGGCAACCCGGATCACGCTTCTGGCGAAGGGGCTGCTTTCGAGCTAGTGCAGAAAGGGGCGCCAGGTTGAGATGGAGGGCCTGCGGCAGCGGACTGCCATAGACCATTAACGTGACGTGTCACGCCGGACGGAAATCACGTTCCTGTCATGGCACGTGACCGGCCGATGCAATTGGAGGCGGGAGAACGATGAAGGTCCTGCTTTGGGCGCCTACAGCTTTGTTTGCCTTGCTGTCATTGAGAGCGTTGGCTTTCGTTGCCTATCAAGGACTGAATGGAGCCGCCTTAGAGGAAGAGATCATTGTCGCGGGGGGCGGCTTGGTCTGCGGCTGGATCGCTTGGGTCATGTACAAGACCCTGATCGGACGATGGAGAAAGCCGTAGCTGCCAGGCAGCGAGGGGCACGCTGGCTTCTTGGCTTGGCATAGCAAGGCCGGTGATTGAGGCCAGCGGTACGCGAGCGTCCTCGGAGAGGCTTCGAACATAATATACAGAATGCGGCTGATCGGAGCCGGAAAAGCCTTCTGAATCAACGGCTTTAGCGCGGGCGGCGCCTGGCGCTGCGAACACTGCCAGCACCAACACTGCGGCGACCGCGCTCAACCTGTCCAACGCGAGACGCCACATTTTCCGTTCTGCCGGGGAAGTGGCGCGTTCGGCGTGCAGCCGTGCCGTCCACATTGGGCCGTCGAGCTTTGCGATCTCGCAAATCTGCGCAATTCGCTCATCCGGTACCGGGTAGAGGCCATTTCGCCATGCGCTGATGACGGCCCTCGTAATCCCGAGCTTCTGGCTCAAAACATTGTCCGACGGGACTCCGGCGCCCTTTTTGGCGGCGTCGAGCATTTCCTGAACGGCGGTCATGTCTTAGGTTCCCTTGACAGGCTTGTATTAGGGCAACTATACATGCCGCGTGTCATAGCTTGCCTAGACACCCCGCCACCGGCACCCCAAGGCCGCTGGCGGGCTCCCTTGGGGCGGGGCTTGGGGATGGGGTAGGGCAATGGATGCGTTTGTCGGGGTCGTTCTTGCTGGCTGCATTGCGGCCGTCTCCTTCGGGCTGGCGCTGATTCCGCGCCGTCTGTCTGTCGCACTGGCTGCGACTCGTTCCAACCCGCCCGCTGAGGCTGCGCTCGTCGCCCAGGCACTGGCCGAGGTGCGTCGATGATCCCGGCCCCGCCCACCTTCATCACTGCACCGGTCGTCCAGGTGGTAGGCGATCCGCTCGATCTGTTCCTGCGCATCAACGTGATCGCGTTCGGCGTGTTCGTTCTCTGCGCCTGCGTCGCTATGTGGGTTGCCGACGACCGCGAGGGTGGCCGATGAGTGATTTCGAACACTTCGCTGGGATTGTGGGCGGCTGGATTCTTGTCTGCGCCTTCGTGGCATGGCTGAACGCCAACGGGAGGCGCAAGAAGTGAGCGCCGTCCAGCATCTGCAATGCGCCTTCTGCGGCAACGTCGCGACCTACCTGTTCAAGGGCGGTTGCTGCTTTGAATGCACCGAGTCGGACGGTCGCATTGAAATCCCGCCGACTCCTGTTGACCCGCGCTCGCCAGAGTTGCGGGCATTCGACCTGTCCGTGGCTATGGACAGGGCAGGGCAGCGCAGCGTCGAAATCGCCAACGAAGATATGCGCCGTTCGCAGCGCGCTTCTGGCACGTCCCTGCAAGAGTATTTCCGTGTCGGGGAACTGCTTAAGGGCGACGGCCGCGCAGCGGCCGACGCCCTTGGGCTTGTCTATTACAAAACAAGTGACACGCCGGTCCGTCTTGGCCGGGTCACCATCGAAATTGATCCCCTTCTTGCGAAGGCGCAACGGCTGCGAAAGTCCGTCATTACTGGAGCACGGCTTCATGACCAAGAGGCGCAAAAAGGTTCGCGCCGTGGCGCGTGGTATTTCCTCACGCTCACCTACCGAGACGGAAGCGATAGCAGCCCTCGTGACGTTAGCGAGCTACTTAAGCGCATGCGCGGCTTCTTCAATCGAACTCGAGATCGGCGAGAACGGTGGAAAGGTGAAGTGTTCCGTTACGTATGGGTCGGTGAACTCACTCAGCGCCTTCGCCCCCATTACCACGTAATGGTGTGGGTGCCTAAAGGCATGTACTTCGGCAAGGTCGATCAGCGCGGCTGGTGGCCTCATGGCTCCAGCCAGATCGAGAAAGCCCGCAACTGCGTTGGGTATCTCGCGAAGTACGCCAGCAAGTTCACCAGCGTCGTGGCAGGCGCATTTCCCAAAGGATTCCGAACCAGTGGCGTCGGTGGACTCAATGAAGAGTCCAGGCGCGAACTGCGTTGGTGGAAAGCACCGAAAGAGGCCCGCGAGGCGCTCGGCGGTGAGGCGGACATCCGCAAGATCAAAGGCGGGTGGTTCGACAAGGCTACCGGGGTGTTCTGGCCGTCCCCGTGGAAAGTCACATTCGCATTCGGCCGGACAATAGCTTGGAAGGTGATCCCAATATGAAAGTTGAAGTCATGACCGATCAGGTCGAAACCCGTTCGTTCCCCGCTCGCGACGGCAAGGCTGCCGTCCATTTCCGTGAGCAGAAAGCTGCCGTGCTTCGTCCCGGAGATTTCCCGCTCCCGTTCAAGCTGACGCTGGATGACGACCAGCAGCCGTATAAGCCCGGCACCTACGACTTGTGCCCGACCTCGCTGGAAAGCAACAAGTATGGCGGCCTCGATTTCGGTCGTCGGATCCGCCTGCTGACACCGTCGCCCACTCCGGGCGCGGCCCAGCCGAGGGCGTAACCCATGAATGGGCCCACGCTCTACCTCGCATGCGACTCGTCCGACTACGACGTGGCGACGGGGCAGTGTGCCCAGCCGTACTACGCCTTACCGCCCAGCTTCATTCCATACCTCAGCTACACAGATGGCATTCAGATTGCTGGCGCCATCGCCGGGGTGTGGGCGGTGGGTGTAGCAGCCCGCGTGTTTATCCGCGTCGCGGATCACGCAACCCCGTAGCAGTACCCAACCAGAGAGAGATCTATGAACCGCAGTGATATTTCGTTCCGCAATCTGCCCGTCGCCGTGAAGAAGGCGCGTTCCGCCATTGCCAAGGGTGCAACCGCCGTTGGCGGTCTCGCGATGTCTGGCATCGCCTTCGCCCAGGACTCCGGGCTCGGCGCCGCTGCTACCGCTGAAGTCGGCGGCATCAAGACCGATGTGACCGGCGTACTCAAGGTACTGATCGGCGTTTGCTTCCTGCTCGTCGCCTTTACCTACCTCAAGCGCGCGAAGTGATCCACCGGGGGGCTTCGGCCCCCCATTCTTTGGAGGTTTCATGGACGGTTACTGGATCATTATTGCCGCTCTCGGTGCCTTCTGGCTTGGGTTCTCAAAGGTATGATCCGCTGCGGCTTTCAGTACGGCACAGCTTCCGTGCCAGTCAGCTTGTCGATGCTCGTCGTCGTCATGATCTGTCTTGGGTTTTCAGTCGTTCCGAACTTGGCAATGGCTCAGGCACAGCAGTGTTCAAGCACTTCTTCAGGTTGCGATCAAGGCGTGGCGTATGCGGCATGCATGTCGGAATTGAAGTCGTATATCGGTTCTCGCGAGTCGTTGGGCGAAGTTTTTCGCAACGTGCAGTGCACCGTTGGTTCTCCTACTACGTTTCAAGCTCGTTTCGAGAATCGCCTAAATAGTGGCAGTTGGAGTCCAGGCATCTACCGCACGTACACGTGGGGCGGGGGCAATTGCTCTGCGCGTCTTGACGGTGACGTGGGGATGATCAACGGAACAATGTACAGCGGTGGTGTTTGCGATCGAGGATGCAAGGTTCAGCCCAATCTGTCCGGTGGAAGTGACTTTTCTTTGCGTGAGAGCGGGAACCCTAACGTCATTAGCATCAAGTCAGGCACGTGGCGTGCGACTGGTGAGCTTTGCAGTGTTGACAGCACCCCGCCGAAGCCTGAAAGGAAGGACGAATACTGTCATCAGACCGGTAACTACACCGTTTGCAAGTCGAAGGAAAAGACGTGTATCAGCACCGCAAGCGGCTTTCGTACCTGTGCGAGTGACACGGCGAACGAGAAAGGCCACACCGCGACGAACAACCCGCGCACTGAGGCAGCAAGCATCAGTTCGCCGAACACGCCTCCCAATCCGCCTACGAATCGCCCAGGTGAGGATTGGAAGCCTAGTGGGCCGTCCACCAGTGTGACCAACAACAGCACAGGTAGCACCACCAACACTCAGAACTACAACAACCAAGGCACGCCCAATGGCAACCAGCCCACTCCCGGTGACGGTTCCGGACCCGGTAGCGGGGGCAGCAACGGCAATGGCGATGGTGATGACGGCGGTAGCAAGCCGGACTATGGCTCGGTTGGCGGGGATGGCAAGTGCACCGGCAGCTTTACATGCAGTGGTGGTGATCCGGTTCTTTGCGCCATTGCGCAGCAAACGTACAACCAGCGTTGTGAGGCTGAAGCCCGCTGGGGCGATGGCGAGGGTGGCGGAACGTTCCCCGGTGATGGCGACGGCGGAGCAGGGCAGGACCCAGACCCTAAGAAGTCCCTTCGCACTGCCACACCTTCTCTCAGCATGATCGATAAGGGTGGCTTCTTCGGTGGCGGTAGCTGCCCACAGTTCGCTGTGGCCGACACCAGCTTCGGCCCGTTTTCGTTCAATGACGTTGATTTCTGCAAGTTGATCGTTCTGGCGCGCAATTGCTTGATGTTTCTCGGCGCGTTCATTGCGCTCGGAATTCTGATGGGCTGGCAGGGGAAAGACTGATGTTTGAGAAGCTGACAACCACTCTCGTTGGTTTTGCCGCCCATCTTCTAGGTGCGCTGAAGGTTGCCGCAAGCTTCATCTTTGCTCGCGTCCTGGCTGCAGCTGGTTTGACGTTCGTCAACTACAAATACGTTCTGCCTGACGTCAAGCAGTTCGTTGCCGAACAGGCAGGTGGAATGGATGGCTCAGTCGTGCAGCTGGCGGGTGCGATGGGAGTTGATGTGTTCATGACAATGATTCTGTCCGCATTGGTTGCCCGCGTCGGCATGCGGGCATTCATTGCGGGCATTGAGCAGATTCAGGGCATGATCAACGACGCAGGGGGTTAAACGATGCTCTACCAATACACGGGACAGCCGGGGCACGGAAAGACCGTCCTTGCGATTGAATCCGCACTCGAAATGAAGGCCAAGGCTGATAAGCAGCATGAGTCTGACCCGAAGAAGCATCCGCTTCGGGAGCTTTACGTCTGCAACGTTCGCGACTTCAATCATGGCGCCTGTGGCGCGCTTGATCTGACGCCGCAAGAGCTTATGAACTGGCACGATGATGCTCGTTTCGACAATTCCATCATCCTTGTCGATGAGGCATACGAGCACGGCATGTTCTCTCGTCGTCCACCTGGGCGACCTGTTCCCGAGCACGTCAAGCAGGTCGCCAAGCACCGGCATCGCGGTATTGACTTCATCATGATCTGCCAGTCGCCCAAAAAGCAGATGGACGACTTCTTACATGATCTGATTGAAGAGCACTACCACATTCGGCGTCGTTTCGGCCTTCCCTTTGTTCACGTAAAGCGATGGGACAAGTTCGAGGAAAAGCCCGATAAGGCAGTGCCACTGACCACCAAGCGTCGCGGCTACCCGAAGCACGTCTTCAAGCTCTACACCTCGACCAAGTACGACACGAGCGAAAAGCGAGTGCCGTGGTTCTATTGGGCTGCCATTGCCATCGCTGTTTTCACCGCGTTTAGCGTCTGGCAGTCGTACGGGCAGATGCGTAATCGGTTCTTCGGCAGTCCAGAACCACAAGAGGAAGCCGTTAAGCGGGTGCGAGCGGACGGAGTGCCAGCGACGGCCGCGAAGCCAGCCGCGCAGGCGGCGTCACGTCCTAAGGATCGAGGCACCACTTCTGACTATGTTGAAAGCCTGATGCCTCGTGTTGCTGCCCAGCCTTGGTCAGCGCCAATCTACGATGCGGCGTTGTCGGTTCCCGCCGAACCCCCACGCTTGTTCTGCATGGCGGCGGGCGAGGGCACTGATGCCATGGGCGAGCGTCAGGGGGAGTCGTGTACCTGCGTGACGGAGCAGGGCACGCGCTACACCGTCACTTTCGATACCTGCACGATGATTGCGAGGCACGGTCAATATGAGCCGTACCGCAAGCCTGACCGGTCTTCCGGCGCGCTTGGTCAACCGTCCGCGCCTCAGCAGCCGGCCGCTCCGCCCCCTGGCATCGCCGGCACTGCGATTAACCGCGGGAATCGGTCCATGGGAACTTTTCCTGAGTCCCCAGCGTTTGAGTCGGGCACATCAATGACTATCGGCACCGTGCCCACGCAGCTTTGATTTCGTGATGTGTTACGGGCACGAACCGGATTGCACCCAGCCGTTGTCTACTCGTTGTAGGCGTGTTTTTCCGACACAGCGTTCATCTGGCTTCAGGGGCGCTGGACGGTTTGCAGCTTCGAACTGACGCTGCTGTTCTGCGCTTACGCGCCTGTGTTCCTCAGCCTTCGCTGCGAAGCCAAATGGATCTGGATCGTTCGCCGATTTGATGAACTCGGCCACGGCCTGATTGGCTTGTTCCTCGCGTTGCTGCTCGATGGCATAGCCCATAGTTCCCAGCACCGTGCACGTGACCAGCCCGCATGCGCTCAGGCCCAGGAACACGCCAAGTGCAATCTTCCATACCAATCCGTTGTTCGCTGCCATCGTGGCCCCCTGTGTGCGTCCTGCGCGCATTCTAGCCGGGGTGTAGGGGCAGCGCCCCTACGAAAGCGCCTCACACGCGCTGGCGGCGCTTCGGCCCCGGTACCGGCAGGACTGCTGCTGGCGGCTCGGCGTCGGGGCCAGCCATCGCGCCGGATGACCGCTTTTCCCGGCGCTGTGCCAAGGCATCTGAGAGGTTCACCACGCTGGCGGCGTTGAAGGACAAGGGTTTCCTTGGCTTGCCGATCGCGCGGCCGCTCTCCATCATTCGACGCCATTCCTGCGCTTGCGCAGCGGTGAGCGACAGCCAGGCCAGATCCTGCGGCTCAAGCTCGCGACCCTCGGGCGTGACCAGTCGGCCACCCTTAAACGAAAAACCGGCCCAAGGGCCGGTCAGTTTCCGATCACGCACGATCAGGCTCCATGCCAGAGTAGGTGCCGGGGCAGCGGCAAGAGACGTGCCAGCCACCCCAAGATGATCTGAACATAATATACATTATGCGAAATCATGGATCGGCCGAATCCGAGCCTTCGTCTCTTCCGCTTGGCAATGGCTGGGCCTCTGGCTCGGCTCTTGCCTGCGGCCTGGGACCCCGGCCAAGGATGAGATCGCGGCATGATTGAGTTCGACCCGCACCACCGTATTGACTTGACCGGCCCTTGGGCCGGTTTTTCTTTCCTGGGCGACCGTCTGATTACGCCCGAAGGCCGCGAGCTGTTGCCTGAGGACCTAGCCTGGCTGTCGCTCACTGCCTGCCAGGCGCAGGAATGGCGTCGGATGATGGAGGCTGCCCGCTCGGCACCGTCGATCGACAGTTCCAGAAATGTGCGCAATCGGAACGCCGGCATTCGCCATCATCCTGCCACTGTCGTCAATCTCCGGGATGTGGTGAGTAGACGCAAAGAGCGTTCGGCGGTGGCGATGGCTGGCCCTGACGCCGAGCCGCCAGCAGCAATCCTGCCGGTATCGGGGCCGAAACGTCGCGAGCGCGTGTAAGGCGTTTACGTAGGGGCGCGGCCCCTACACCCCGGTCACTGCTCGCGGCAGCGCTGCCAGCCGCCTGCGGGCGAAGACACCTGTTCCCATCCGTTGGGGAGCTTTCGGAAGGCCTGGCCGCCAATACAGGCGAGTCCAGAGCGCTTGGAAGCTTCGGACCCGAGCGAAGGAAGCCCGACGACGCTATCGGAAGGACCAGGGCGACCGGCGCGGCGCGCCTCATCTGAAAGCACGCGGGCTTCGAGATGCTCGCAGTACGCCTTTACGCCAGGATGCGGATGGTTCGGCCAGGCCAATTCGTGACAATTAAGCGGCGTGGTGGTCTTTGACATCGAGTTATAAGCAGGCTTTGGGGCCGCAGGAAGAGGCTTCGGCCTGGGGCCGGTAGCCGACTGCAGCTGCGCTGCGGCGGGGAAAGCGAATGCCAGTAGCACGAAAAGGAAGCCAGCGCGGATATCCATACCCTACCCCTGTCAGGTTTGATTACTCCGACAAGGCTAGCGTCGCTTGAACGCCCGGTCCATCCATCGGGCAAACCAGTAATGCAGGTCGAAGAATCTGCTCATGCGCCGACTATAGCCGCAAGCACGACCAAAAGCGCCAGGTGGCCCACGTAATACGCGTAGAAGGCCCGGCCTGATCGTGGAATCCGTGCCGGTAGTTCGCCCAGGACGATGACAGGCAGGGCCAACAACGCCCAGCCGTTGCCGTTGTAGAGGCAGAGCAGACCCATGCAAGCCCATACCCAGATCGGCAGCACCAGGTAGAGGCGTTGGCGACGCCAGTCCCAAGAGCCGAGCAGAGAGTGCGTGCGCCTTCCATGATTTTTGAACCACGCCCAGGCCGCCAGAACGAGCCATACGCCGGGCCAAGCGTAGTCAAGGACAACGGGAGCCGCGATACACAGCAGCACAGCCAGCGCCCACTGGTGGCGTTCCAGAGCCCAAATGCAGCCGGCCGCGGCGGCGAACGTCAGCAGCACGTTGAACGGCAGCGCCTGGCCGAATGCCAGTACAGCCGCGGGAGTGGCAATCAACCCCCAAAGCGCAAGGCGCCGAGCAGACTTCCCCGCATCGGCGCCAGGTTGCGCCAGGTTGTAGGCCATGACCAGGGCGAACACAGGGAACGCAACACGACCGAGCTGGAACACGACTGGGACGTGACCAAGGCCGAACACGGTCACGATGTGATCGCCGGTCATCAGTACCAGGGCGAGCCATTTGAGCAATTCACGCCCGCCACTGGTCATAGCCGATTCTCCCCAGGTGGCGTGGTGAGGTAGGTGCCTGACTGTGGCTGAGGTGATTCAGGGAAAGTGCCCATGGCACGAGGCTGGCGCTCCACAGCGACGCCCTGCCCGCGCTGCTCGATCTGATCGAGAGCACGATTAATCTGCGTCTGACCATCCACAAGCCTGTTCTCACGCCGAGGCAGATAGGGCTCGTACTGGCCGCGTCGCGCGACGTAACGGCACGTCGGTTCGTCGAGGTCGTAACGGCTACCCTGCTCCGTCACGCAATTGCAGCTGGGTTCGTCGTGACCACCGAGACCATTCTCGCCACCGAGCGACGACATGCAAAAAACGCGCGGCGGCTCGCTGGGGACGCTGAGCGCATCGTCATACACGGGTGCGCTCCAGGGCTGAGATGGGACACGCGGTAGGAACTTGTCGACGTAATCCTTTAGCGGTTGTGCCGACTTTGCCGCCACCGCTCCGCCCGCCGTCGCTGACGCTCCGTCGCGCGGAGCGCTGACGCCACTGGCACCACCTGGTGCGGGAAGGTCGCCGGCGCTCATGCGCTTATCCATTCGCCCGAACGCGACGTAAAGCATCACCACCGCAGCCACAATCAAGATCGGAAGCGCGATGTAGTACCAGGGAATCTTGCGCTCGGTGGTGTCAAGTTCGGTGGACTTGTACATGCCCATCGGACGCTTCGGGAGCGTCTTGCGCTTGATCGTCAAGGGCGTGGCTTTCTCTGCCCGCGCCTCGAACTTGTCGAACTCGCGGAGGTGCACAAACTTCGTTCCGAAGCGGCGGCGAACATGTACGTGACGTTCAATCAGGTCGTGTACGAACTGATCGCACTGCTTGTCGGGGGATTGACTGACGAAGATGAAGTCCAAGCCCCTATGCCGATGCTTGGCAAGCTGCTCCACGTGATGCGGCACCTTCGCACCGGCTGGCCGCTTGGGGAGCATGCCATGCTCATAAGCCTCATCGACCAGGGCGACAGCGCCATCAGGAAGGAAGTTCGGCCAGTCGCGGAACTGATCCGGCGTCATTTCCAGAACGCCAGTCTTGGCGTAGTCGAACTCGCGAATGTTGCACGCGTAGACGATTCGGCCCTGATCCTTGAACTCAAGTAGGCGCTCGATGGCGTGGAGTGTCTTTCCGTGCCCAGGCTGGCCGGTATACCAATAGATCATGAGCCCGCTCCCAGCTGGTCAGCGACAGCCTTCGGCACGATGAAGACCTTCCACGCCATGCGGACCGTCAAGGCGGAGAGGATCATTGAGAACGAAATGCCGACGCCCAGGTAATTGAGCATCTGCATTGCAGGCCCATCCAAGCCGCCGACAAACTGCATGACGAACTCTTTGAGTTTGGGAAGCAGTCCATTGAACGTGACCGTAGTCAGTCCGAACGTTGCAAGCCCCTTGCCAATCAGGCCAGCCGCAGCGTCTTTCAGCTTGCCGACCAGCGACGTTGTCGCGTCAACGATCCAGTCAGAAACCATGCCCATCAGAAAGCCGCTCCCATAAGAATGCGAATTGCGGTGTATGCACCGAAGATCAAGATCAAGGCGCGCAAGATCGCCGCGATGCGGCAGAAGTATGGAAAATCAGCGGAATTAACAGTCTTGCCCATGATCGTGATTGCGGGAGGCTCAGGACACGTGCCGCCACCACCGAACATGTTGCTCGTATCGAGATTGCTGGTTGAAAGCCCGATGCCCCACTTCTTGGCGCTGGCAACGTCGGCCGCACCGTCACCAATCGGCGTCACGTCCCCCCTCCCCTCCAGCACATCGGCCACGCCATTGCCGTTGGCGTCCCCGTTCGTACCGCCTTGCCCAGGGGTGTCCTGCTTTGAGGCGAGTTTCTCCACGGCGCAGGCAGAGCGCCACTGCATCAGGAGCTGCGTGTACTCCATTGCATTGCACTTCTCGCCGGTGCAGGTAGGCATGCCCGACTGGGAGCAATGGCCGCCGCTAATGTTGTTGTTGCGTCGGGTGTTGCAGTCGATTCGCCACTGAATTCGTGCCTGACCACACATGATGGGCGACCCGCTACATGACGGGGGTGAGTCGCATGTGTCACCGCCGGAAAAGCTCTCAGGATCGTCAGTATCCGGCTGGCCGTCGTTGTCCTTATCCCTCTTGCACGTCCCATCGGCGCCGCGCACCTCACCCTGGGCGCACTGACCATCACCAGGAATGCAGTTACCGAGCGGGCTGCGGATCATTCCCGCTGGACACTCTTCGTCCTTTTTCTTGCATGAGCCAGCGACAAGCGCCATGCCATCCGGGCAGGGCTTCTCATCAGTGCAAGCATTGCCGACCTTGACCTTGCCCTCCGGGCACTCGGGCTCAACGGGTTGGCAGACACCAAGCATGGCGTTCCAAACCATGTTCTTGCCTTGGGCACCACAATCGGGTTTCTTTTCGCACATCTTGCCGTTGGGCGAATATGTGGTGGTGTCGTCACCGTTATCACGATAAGAGACCTCACAACCATCAATACAACGCACAGATCCAGACGGTGGAAAGAACTTGGTCACCTTACTTGGCTCAGTTGAACATCCGCGAGTCCAAGTGTAGTAACGATAGAGACCGCTCATCCATGAGTCAGACGGTCGCGACTTGTACTGAAAACTAGACTCGTAACTAGCGGCGCCAACAACCTTGCAAGTTAAATTCTGGCTGGAATAGTCGGCGCGAAGCGCAACATAGTTAGCCAGTTCGGACATGCAAACTGAGTACGCCTTACCCTGAGTACAGGCATCACTCTGGCGCGCGCACTGCTGTGCAGACTGCGCCATGGCAGGCATCGGTACAGCGAGACCTGACAACAGGTAGCTGACCAGGGCGAGCAGGTAACGGTGCATCACACGCCCTCGAAGGCAATCCAGCATGCCCCGCAGAATGCAACGATCACGAAGTACCCCATGACACTTCTCCCTAATAAAAAGGGGGCGAGCGTTTCCGCGCACCCCCGTGAGTGAACTTGCGCCCCGATCAACCCTTGGCGGCGCGCTTGGTGAAGGCCCACACCACCAGGATGCCCAACAGCAGGGCGATCGCACCGATCACGATTGCCATGTCTGCATTGCCCTTCGAGACCTCGGCAGCGATGGCGGCACCGGGGGACGTGCTGCCCGAGGCCAGGGCTGCGCCCGATGCAACCAGGGCAGAGGTGCCGGCGCCGATCTTGGTGAAGGTGGAGGCGCCAAAACGGCGCAGGGTGTTCATGTGCTTCATTGCGGTTTCCTCGTCATCAGTAGACCCCTATGCGCGCAGCGCGGAATACGAGGCGCGCCTTCAACCCAATCGCCCAGGACAGAACAATCGCTCCTGCAACGAGGGTTCCATCGGCCAAATCCAGGGGAGGCAGAATTGGCTGGTGGTATGGCATCCAGACCGGCACCGAGCACGTGCCGTCCTGCTGCACATTCTCAGCAGCGCAACCGACCACGTAGAGAGGTGCCGGGCCGGACATGATCAGGCCGCCTTGTTAGCCGGCTGCGGCTTAGCGCCTGCCGGATCAACCAGGGTCATGCGGCGAGCGAGTTCGACACCGAAACGGCCCGGTACCAGGTCCGTGGTCAAGTCCCATTCCTTCACCGCGCCAACCGGATAGCCCTTGTCCAGGCCATCGACTTCGACTTCGATTTGGATGCGCATGGCTTCGGTTTCGAGCGTTGCACGCTGGCTGTAAATCGGCTTCTGCATGCCCTTGCTGGTGGTCACGGTGCGGGTTTCGACGGCGGTATTGATCGTGATCTTCGGAGCGTTCATGGGTTCGATTCCTTGGTCTGTTGGATTGGCGTTGTCGTTTCGTCGCTAGCAAATTTCGGGCGGTACTGTGGGGTCAAGCTAAGTCCCCCCCTACCCCCCCGCAGGGAGACGTGGTGGACCGCTTGTTGCCCCGTTGCGCGATGCTTGCATCAGTCCGCCCGGTGACCAGGTGTCGCCCTGGCCTGTCGGATCGCGTGTTGCTGTCGCCTGCGATCAAGGCGTCTTGCTCTGGGCGGCGCGTGTAGTCGATGGGCGGCGGGTTCCATGCCCCGAAGTTCCGCGAGAAATCGACCACACCACCTTTCGTGACGTACTTGCTTACGTAGCCTGTAATGTCTGCCTGGCTGCGCGGCGCTTCGATCCGATTACGACCGAACTCCCGGTACCACCATTCGTGCCACTCGTAACGGCTGGCGAGACGGTTGAGGTCATCGGTAGGTGCAGCTGCAACGGCGTGGAAATGGAGGCGGCCATCGCGGTGGAACTCCTGCCCGCGTGCCCACTGAATGCCGCCGTGCCAGCGCGATGCCCACTTGGGGCCGTAGATGCTGCGGTTGAGGCAACTGACGAAGTAGCGGAACGCTTTATCAGCCGCTTCCTCGTGCATGCCGCCTGTTCGACTGGTCTTACTGAGCTTGAACGTGAGCGTCCAAAACTGTTGCCAGGGAACGCGCTGGAGTAGCTCGGCGTATCCCTGCGCTTGGTAATCAACGTGCCGCAGCTGGTGCAGCAGTTCAGCGTCGCATCCGTTGCCCGGAGGGTCTGTAGGCTGCCCCCGCACAGGTAGCACGGACTGTTGGGGAAATGACTGTTCATCGGACATTGCCCTTCCGCCGCTTGAACCAGTGACGAAGTGCCAGCCACGCCTGCTCAATCACGATGGAGAGCAATGCCACTCCCAGCCAAACGGCGATGAGCGCGGCACACCCCGCAAGACCCATATCGAACTCCGCCAGTTCGGCGAATGAGGGAAACCTGCTCATGCGGCGCGCTCCTGCTCTTCAGCGAGTTCAGCAGCGGCGAGCAGGTTGCCGCGTTTGGTGGCTTCGATTTCCATGCGGCGAAGGTCAACTACCGCCTGGGCAACAAACTGGCTTTCGCGTGCAGTGCGACCAGCGGACAACGCACGCCGATCAACACACCACGTCACGAATTTGGCTAACCCCAACGACACGGCTGCGATACACCCCAGCAGCACGGCGAGAACAAGTGCGTCCATGTGCCCTACCCCTCCCCAAGCCCCAAGGGGCCCCCGGGCGGCCTTGGGGTGCCGACCGGGGGTATCGGCTACAGGCGTAGTCGATGGGGCGCACCATAACCGGCTACACCTGTAGCCGTCAACACCTGTAGTCTTCGCCCGTAGTCAACGGGTGGAGACGGTCATGGACTGGGTAGAGTTTTTCGAGAAGACGCGACAAGCAGCAGGCGTTGAGAGCTTTGCGAAGCTCGCGCCGAAGCTCGGAATTTCTGACGGCGCCATTTCTCATTACCGCACCGGGAAGCGTGTTCCACAAGTATGGGTTGTCGCGGAATGCTTGAAGATTCAAGGGCATCCGCAGCCGGAGAAAGCGGCAATCCAGATCATGAAGTCAGAGGCCCAAACCTCGCCGGAGCGACACTTCTGGAAGAGACTGGCGGCGACCGCAATGGCGGTGATGCTGGCAGTTGGGTTCGCCCTACCCCATGACGTCCAGGCAATGCCGCAGCCCGGTAACGCCTTGCACGATATACATTATGCGAAATGGCGTGCCCATCGAATCTCGAGCCTTGTTGGCTCCGCCCGGCATTCCGACGCGCGAGCCTGAAGACACTGAAGGCGCCTGACTGCCACAACGGAAACGCCCCAGATCCCACAGCTGTCCGCCCGTATTTCCCCACAAGGACGCCCGCGATTTCCAGATCTCCCCCAAAGATGCCCTTGATTCCTGGATCCGCACCTAAGACGCCCTCGATTTCTGGCTCCACATCCAGCTCGCCCTTGAGTTCCCAACTGCGCACCTGATCGGTCAGAGCTTGTCGCCTGCACTTCCCAGTTCCGCCAGTCGCGACATTGGTCGCAAGAACAATTAGACGAGATCTCGGGCCTGAACGTGCGAACAGTTCAGCGGGTTGAGCAGGACTACAACACCGCGACTTCCCTGGGTGACGCGCCACGCCCCGCTCCACCTGCTCAAGCGCGTCGCTCGCCCCCTGACCAAGCTTTGACCTTAACTGGGCGTCGGTGACTCCCTCCCGTTCTGGTCGGCATCTGGGCCTTGTAGCGGCTCAAGCGCTGAGCTATAACGCCTTAGCCAGTCGCTATAAAGCGCCGGTGTTGTGCCCGCATAGCCAATAGGCTCCGGGTGCCCGAGGTCCACCCAATGGGGGCACGGGAATCCTTCGATTCCGGAGCCATCCATGACCGCCAAACGCCGCAGATCCCTTCGCACTTCTGCCTTCTACGCCCAATCGGGCCGTTGCTTCTATTGCGGCCTGCCGATGTGGCTCACTGCACCCTCAGAGCTCGGGCTGAAGGCCAGTAAGGCCCGAGCCTTTCAATGCACCGCCGAGCACCTGGTGGCCCAACAGGACGGGGGCAGAGACGTGTCCGGGAACGTGGTGGCCGCGCATAGCCGGTGCAACCAGGGCAGGCACCAGCGGAAGGGACCAGCCCCTTCCGCTGAAGCGTTCCGGGCGCTGGTTCAGACGCGGCTGGCAATGGGGAGATGGTGGTCCCGACTGCCATCAGGGATTGCACGTGCTTCCGTATGGCCAATTGAATTGAATCTTTGCAAGGAATCGGCAGCTGCTTGCCTGATTCGCTAGTCCACACTAGTGGCGCCCGGTTGCGGTGCTAGAACGGCGAGTCTGCTGCGAAATGGTCGCGCATTGGGCCTAACAAGGTCTGCGACCCTGTCAACACGTCCGAGAATTCCACCTGTCGCCACCTTCTCGTTCCAATATCGTTCCATCCACTCGGCTTTATCCAGGATCTTACCCGGAGCGCCTAGCAGCCTCTTGGCGATGAAATGCCGGATGAGAGCGGCCTGGCTATCGAGAATCACGACGCCCGCCCTTGGATTAGAGTCATAAGCGCTGTACGAGATCAGATAGTGGACATAGTGGCGGTCTGGCTCTTCGTCATCCCACGTCAACAGGTTGCTTAACCCCGCAGCGCGAGCATCCGATCGCACCTCTTCGCTCACGAGCACCATGGGATTGCGTGCTTCCTTACATTCCATGCGATAGGCGTCCAGCATCGCCGGTCCGAAGATCATCTGAGAATCATGATGAATGCTTCCAACTGTGAGCCCTCCACGTATCAATATATCAACCACTAGCAGGTTCTCGGCCAACATTCTGATGCAGCTCAGGATGTCGGCAAGGCCAGCAGGAGAGCGGCTGCTTGATATGACGATGCAGTCGCTGAAGTAAGTGAACAAAAGTCCTGTTGCTGGGTTGCAGCACGCTGTGTTCTTTAGTCTGTCGATGGCCTCTGCTATTTCATCAAGCTTGCTCATGTCGGCTGCCGACTCTTGGACAAGTGCGGAGAACCCGAGCATGTCGATGAAGGCGACGTACTTATCTTGGTAGAGCATGAAGAACTCCTTAGATGGTCGTGCCCATGGTGCCGAGGGCGGTTCCATTTGACCAGCGGGTGCGGGGCACGTCATAGGCCATGGAGCAATGTCAGCGACCTGGCTCGCGCACTAGTCTCGCAGAGGCTTGTTACGGCGCATCTTCGCATCGGATAGAAGCGAGCGAACGAGAGAGTTGAAGTCCATCCTGGCCCTAAAAGTTTCCTTCACCCTTGGTTAAACGAATGTCCGCTTTCGGTCAGAAGCGGACCAAAGTAGCCGGTGCTCTTCGCAGCCCGTACGCGACTTGGAGTCATATCATCAATCTGTATCAGGGCTCAGACCTAAGTGCCTGATGGTCCAATTCAGCGACACTATCCAGCTTCGGCGTCATCGCACACTTCGGGATACAGCCAGCGCGATCCGCTTATGGAACCAAACCGCACTGTGCCTTACTCTTAAGGAACATTGCCAACGGCAACCTTCGGCAATTGAATTTAGAGAATCCGGGCGGTTCATCCCGCGCGGCCCGTTAATGTCTACAGCTGTGGAGTTGTGAATGGCAGAAGATCAAGGTGGTGAAGAGGTAATTAGGGAGATAGGGAAGGCGCTAGCCCTTGCGTCTGAGCTTGATCCACAAATTGTTAGATCGCTTCGCTCCGCGATTGTTCAGGCGATGTCTGATTACGAGGACGACACGAATGCACAAGCTGCAGCCGCACTTGCGGCGGTTCTCGATTTTAGACCTGTGACGACCCAAGACGCCCTCTCGCAAACCTTGGGTGAGATCGGGAAGCTGGTCCAAGGTCTCACCGGACTGGAGGACGTTCATTACACTGTTGAGACACCAGAAGGTCGCCGAGTTCGCTCAATCCGGTCACATCTACCAACTGTATCACCCCAGCGTTTGACGGATCACGAGCAGGCAGATCTTGAGGCCTATATCGCTCGATATCTGCCACCGGACGACCCTCGCGAGGAACACGCGCCACGAGGACCGCGACTGTGACGATCAGTAAGTTAGCAATCCTCAACGCTGTGAAAGCAGCCATTTCGCGTGCTAAGGCGAGCGGGTCTCCCTACGCGCAAGGAAAGGCTTACGAACTTCGGGTGCTGCTTAGGCTTCTGCGAATCATCGATAGTGCGGGCTACAAGCTCACGTGTACCCCCAAGATGGCAGGCGTCCTGACGTTTGGAGGATCTCCATGCAAAGCAAACCATCCGGATCACGATTACATCAGTGGATCTACGTCTACTGAGAAGCTCGAGATTAGGATTTCAGTGCAGGTCACCACACTAAGCCATAGCTGGAAAGGCACGACGGTGGTCAAAGCGGCTGACCGTCACGAGATTGACGTCGGTGTATATCGTCCGATTAAGACCCGTCGCTATCCCGCATTTACGGAGTTACTTCTTGGGGTCTCGTGCAAGACTGGCGGCTGGAACAAGGCGTACGTCCGCGAGGCGCTAGGTATGCGTAGGGAGCTAGGATTCCTCACATCACCTAGGACGAGCTTGACGAGCTCAGCTCCGTGGTTCATCGCAACAGTTCCCTGCGATCCTCCGGTTCCCTTTGCCTTGTACGCGACCAACGCTGGGTCCGCCGTGTATGCGTCGTTGGCAGCTTTGGGGCTCTACGTCGAGCACTACAAGGGGTAGCGGAAACAGGCTTTGGAGTACGGATCAACTCAGGTGTGTCGAGAACGATGCCCGCTTTGGGTCGAAGGCGGATGCCATCACCGGGCCGGTCGCCGCCCAATGTCCGCTTCCGGCCAGAAGCGGACATCCACCCTGCCCTCGATAAACATCCCAAATCCACGGACGACCTTGGTCTGCTTTGGCCTTCTGCCTTAGGGCCAGACCTGAACTTCGATTTCAGCCCCTAGCGTATTTGACTCCCGCGACCTAGATCTCTCCTAGATCCTTGAGCAGGGCTTGCCCCTTCTGCAGAAACCCAACTAGCAGTCGACCTCCCTCTCTGTTGCGGGCAACTTCAGCAGCACGTAGGGGACTTCCGCGTTTCCAGACTTTACGAAACACGGAAACCGAAGACCATTCATGTTGTTGCTCAGGTCGCAGACGTTTTGCAGCAGCAGTCGCTTCACGTTCGCTCGCGTATCGGTGATTCATTCTGCTAACCAGTAAGGCAACCCCGCCAGCCTAGCCGGGTCCTCAACGACAGGAGCACGATCATGCGCACCCGTGGCCAGGACCCAACGCTGCCCGAGATGCGCCGCGTGCGGCTGCTGGAGATGGCGGACGCGATGGATATGTTCTGCCAAGGGTTGGTTTGCGCATTCACAGTTCTCCGCAAGAATTGATTGGCTCCAATTCTTGGAGTGGTGAATCCGTTAGCGAGGTGCCGCCGGCTTCCATTCAGGTCGAGGTGGCCCGGCTCCATGCACCGCGACGCAACGCGGGGAGGCAGACAAGGTATAGGGCGGCGCCTACAATCCATGCCAACCCGTTCCATGTGCTCGCCGAGGCGGCATAAATCGCCGTGACGATCAGCGGTCCAATGATCGAAGTTAGGCTGGTAAGAGCCGCGAGCGATCCTTGAAGCTGTCCCTGATGGTCGTCATCTACCTGCCTGGACAGCATGGCCTGCAACGCGGGCATCCCGATGCCGCCGGAAGCGAGAAGAATCATAATGGGGAAGGCCATCCAGCCTCGCGTCGCGAACGCCAGCAAGACGTAGCCCAGCGCGTCGGCCGCCATGCCGGCGATAATGGCCTGCTTCTCGCCGAAACGTTTGGTGGCGGGACCAGTGACGAAGGCTTGAGCGAGGGCGTGCAAGATTCCGAATACCGCAAGCGACAGGCCGATCATCGTCGCGCTCCAGCGAAAGCGGTCCTCGCCGAAAATGACCCAGAGCGCTGCCGGCACCTGTCCTACGAGTTGCATGATAAAGAAGACAGTCATAAGTGCGGCGACGATAGTCATGCCCCGCGCCCACCGGAAGGAGCTGACTGGGTTGAAGGCTCTCAAGGGCATCGGTCGACGCTCTCCCTTATGCGACTCCTGCATTAGGAAGCAGCCCAGTAGTAGGTTGAGGCCGTTGAGCACCGCCGCCGCAAGGAATGGTGCATGCAAGGAGATGGCGCCCAACAGTCCCCCGGCCACGGGGCCTGCCACCATACCCACGCCGAAACAAGCGCTCATGAGCCCGAAGTGGCGAGCCCGATCTTCCCCATCGGTGATGTCGGCGATATAGGCGCCAGCAACCGCACCTGTGGCGCCGGTGATGCCGGCCACGATGCGTCCGGCGTAGAGGATCCACAGGACGGGTGTGGTCGCCATGATCGCGTAGTCGATAGTGGCTCCAAGTAGCGAAGCGAGCAGGACTGGGCGGCGGCCAAAGCGGTCGGACAGTGCTCCGAGAACGGGTGCGCATAGAAATTGCATCAACGCATATAGCGCTAGCAGCACGCCATAGTGACTGGCGATGCTGTCGGAATGGACGATATCCCGCAAGAGGCCCGGCAGTACCGGCATAACCAAGCCTATGCCTACAGCATCCAGGGTGACGGTGCCGAGGATGACGATGAGCGCATTGTTAGATTTCATACACGGTGCCTGACTGCGTTAGCAATTTAACTGTGATAAACTACCGCATTAAAGCTTATCGATGATAAGCTGTCAAACATGAGAATTCGCGAATGAACAAGCTCCAACGCGAGGCCGTGATCCGAACCGCGCTCGAACTGCTTAACGACGTGGGCATGGAAGGTCTAACGACGCGCCGACTGGCTGAGCGCCTCGGGGTGCAACAGCCAGCGCTCTACTGGCATTTCAAGAACAAGCGTGCGTTGCTCGACGCACTTGCCGAAGCCATGCTGACGATAAATCACACGCATTCGACGCCAAGGGATGACGACGACTGGCGTTCGTTCCTGAAGGGCAATGCATGCAGTTTTCGACGGGCGTTGCTCGCTTATCGCGATGGCGCGCGTATTCATGCCGGGACGCGGCCAGCCGCGCCGCAGATGGAAAAAGCCGACGCGCAGCTTCGCTTCCTTTGCGATGCTGGCTTTTCGGCAGGTGACGCGACCTATGCGTTGATGGCAATCAGCTACTTCACCGTCGGCGCTGTTCTTGAGCAGCAAGCTAGCGAGGCAGACGC
Organism: Stenotrophomonas sp. GD03819; assembly: GCF_029841665.1. NCBI lineage: Bacteria > Pseudomonadati > Pseudomonadota > Gammaproteobacteria > Lysobacterales > Lysobacteraceae > Stenotrophomonas > Stenotrophomonas sp. GD03819. The sequence continues at coordinate 119,357 of NZ_JAOCEW010000002.1, read as the reverse complement.
CGAGGAGCGGGGCGAAGATCAGTTGACCACCTCAGCGTCTACGATGCCGGCGCGCCTACAGAGCGCGATGAAAATCGTCTACGAAGGCGGTCCGGACGCGGCATTCGAGCGAGGCCTGGCTCTCATCATCGGCGGTCTTGAAAAAATGAGGCTCACTACGAACGACATTGAGGTGCTGAAGAATGTTGACGAATGACAGGGGGCGGCAGGTGCGGAGGGCGCGGTTGCTTCGTCATATGAAGCAAAGTCACCTAGCTGAATTAATGGGTGTGGATCAGGCAACCGTGTCGCGCTGGGAGCGGGGCACCCTTGCATTGTCGGATGGGAGGTGGTCAGCGGTTCTTCAATTGCTTACCGGGCCTTCCGATTCATCGTACGACGCTGCGCTGAAGCGTCTGGTGCAATCCTCCGCCCACAAAGTCCATCTGGTAGCGACCGGACACATTGTTTGCTCGCGGCATCTCCGGCCAGGCAAAGGGAATTGCGGATTGACCTAGCCGAACTCCTTGGTAAATCGCTGCGTGTTTATGCGTCCCCGAGATAGTTGCGGCCGACTCTGCGCTTAATGGGCTCGGTTGGCATGAGGGGCGGCTGGGGTCACTCGAGGTGGATACCGGCCCGAACTGGAGCGAGGAACTTCCATACTGCCAAGGCGAATGCTGTGGGAGCGCATCATGCTCGCTGATGGTAGCCCGGCACTACTTGTTACCACCACAGCTTAATGCGAAGGGTGCTCCTGTTCTTGTGCATATTTTATGCGCTGCTGATTGTGCATCGAACTGATAACCTCAACGGGTCTGCTTTGTAGTTCACCACACCCCTGACGCGCGCGTGCCGGATAAGCAGAACTATGGTGCCGATGGATGTCAGGAACACTCGGCCTGGTTCGTAACTAGGTCGTCCTGCGCGATCCTGCGGCTAGGGCCGGAATCGTGCTCGCCAGTCAGGCGCTGATGAAGCCTATGGGCACTGTTGCAAATAGTCGGTGGTGATAAACTTATCATCCCCTTTTGCTGATGGAGCTGCACATGAACCCATTCAAAGGCCGGCATTTTCAGCGTGACATCATTCTGTGGGCCGTACGCTGGTACTGCAAATACGGCATCAGTTACCGTGAGCTGCAGGAGATGCTGGCTGAACGCGGAGTGAATGTCGATCACTCCACGATTTACCGCTGGGTTCAGCGTTATGCGCCTGAAATGGAAAAACGGCTGCGCTGGTACTGGCGTAACCCTTCCGATCTTTGCCCGTGGCACATGGATGAAACCTACGTGAAGGTCAATGGCCGCTGGGCGTATCTGTACCGGGCCGTCGACAGCCGGGGCCGCACTGTCGATTTTTATCTCTCCTCCCGTCGTAACAGCAAAGCTGCATACCGGTTTCTGGGTAAAATCCTCAACAACGTGAAGAAGTGGCAGATCCCGCGATTCATCAACACGGATAAAGCGCCCGCCTATGGTCGCGCGCTTGCTCTGCTCAAACGCGAAGGCCGGTGCCCGTCTGACGTTGAACACCGACAGATTAAGTACCGGAACAACGTGATTGAATGCGATCATGGCAAACTGAAACGGATAATCGGCGCCACGCTGGGATTTAAATCCATGAAGACGGCTTACGCCACCATCAAAGGTATTGAGGTGATGCGTGCACTACGCAAAGGCCAGGCCTCAGCATTTTATTATGGTGATCCCCTGGGCGAAATGCGCCTGGTAAGCAGAGTTTTTGAAATGTAAGGCCTTTGAATAAGACAAAAGGCTGCCTCATCGCTAACTTTGCAACAGTGCCTTCTACGGCACGTTTGAAGGCGCGCTGAAAGGTCTGGTCATACATGTGATGGCGACGCACGACACCGCTCCGTGGATCGGTCGAATGCGTGTGCTGCGCAAAAACCCAGAACCACGGCCAGGAATGCCCGGCGCGCGGATACTTCCGCTCAAGGGCGTCGGGAAGCGCAACGCCGCTGCGGCCCTCGGCCTGGTCCTTCAGCCACCATGCCCGTGCACGCGACAGCTGCTCGCGCAGGCTGGGTGCCAAGCTCTCGGGTAACATCAAGGCCCGATCCTTGGAGCCCTTGCCCTCCCGCACGATGATCGTGCCGTGATCGAAATCCAGATCCTTGACCCGCAGTTGCAAACCCTCACTGATCCGCATGCCCGTTCCATACAGAAGCTGGGCGAACAAACGATGCTCGCCTTCCAGAAAACCGAGGATGCGAACCACTTCATCCGGGGTCAGCACCACCGGCAAGCGCCGCGACGGCCGAGGTCTTCCGATCTCCTGAAGCCAGGGCAGATCCGTGCACAGCACCTTGCCGTAGAAGAACAGCAAGGCCGCCAATGCCTGACGATGCGTGGAGACCGAAACCTTGCGCTCGTTCGCCAGCCAGGACAGAAATGCCTCGACTTCGCTGCTGCCCAAGGTTGCCGGGTGACGCACACCGTGGAAACGGATGAAGGCACGAACCCAGTGGACATAAGCCTGTTCGGTTCGTAAACTGTAATGCAAGTAGCGTATGCGCTCACGCAACTGGTCCAGAACCTTGACCGAACGCAGCGGTGGTAACGGCGCAGTGGCGGTTTTCATGGCTTGTTATGACTGTTTTTTTGTACAGTCTATGCCTCGGGCATCCAAGCAGCAAGCGCGTTACGCCGTGGGTCGATGTTTGATGTTATGGAGCAGCAACGATGTTACGCAGCAGGGCAGTCGCCCTAAAACAAAGTTAGACATCATGAGGGTAGCGGTGACCATCGAAATTTCGAACCAACTATCAGAGGTGCTAAGCGTCATTGAGCGCCATCTGGAATCAACGTTGCTGGCCGTGCATTTGTACGGCTCCGCAGTGGATGGCGGCCTGAAGCCATACAGCGATATTGATTTGTTGGTTACTGTGGCCGTAAAGCTTGATGAAACGACGCGGCGAGCATTGCTCAATGACCTTATGGAGGCTTCGGCTTTCCCTGGCGAGAGCGAGACGCTCCGCGCTATAGAAGTCACCCTTGTCGTGCATGACGACATCATCCCGTGGCGTTATCCGGCTAAGCGCGAGCTGCAATTTGGAGAATGGCAGCGCAATGACATTCTTGCGGGTATCTTCGAGCCAGCCATGATCGACATTGATCTAGCTATCCTGCTTACAAAAGCAAGAGAACATAGCGTTGCCTTGGTAGGTCCGGCAGCGGAGGAATTCTTTGACCCGGTTCCTGAACAGGATCTATTCGAGGCGCTGAGGGAAACCTTGAAGCTATGGAACTCGCAGCCCGACTGGGCCGGCGATGAGCGAAATGTAGTGCTTACGTTGTCCCGCATTTGGTACAGCGCAATAACCGGCAAAATCGCGCCGAAGGATGTCGCTGCCGACTGGGCAATAAAACGCCTACCTGCCCAGTATCAGCCCGTCTTACTTGAAGCTAAGCAAGCTTATCTGGGACAAAAAGAAGATCACTTGGCCTCACGCGCAGATCACTTGGAAGAATTTATTCGCTTTGTGAAAGGCGAGATCATCAAGTCAGTTGGTAAATGATGTCTAACAATTCGTTCAAGCCGACCGCGCTACGCGCGGCGGCTTAACTCCGGCGTTAGATGCACTAAGCACATAATTGCTCACAGCCAAACTATCAGGTCAAGTCTGCTTTTATTATTTTTAAGCGTGCATAATAAGCCCTACACAAATTGGGAGATATATCATGAAAGGCTGGCTTTTTCTTGTTATCGCAATAGTTGGCGAAGTAATCGCAACATCCGCATTAAAATCTAGCGAGGGCTTTACTAAGCTTGCCCCTTCCGCCGTTGTCATAATCGGTTATGGCATCGCATTTTATTTTCTTTCTCTGGTTCTGAAATCCATCCCTGTCGGTGTTGCTTATGCAGTCTGGTCGGGACTCGGCGTCGTCATAATTACAGCCATTGCCTGGTTGCTTCATGGGCAAAAGCTTGATGCGTGGGGCTTTGTAGGTATGGGGCTCATAATTGCTGCCTTTTTGCTCGCCCGATCCCCATCGTGGAAGTCGCTGCGGAGGCCGACGCCATGGTGACGGTGTTCGGCATTCTGAATCTCACCGAGGACTCCTTCTTCGATGAGAGCCGGCGGCTAGACCCCGCCGGCGCTGTCACCGCGGCGATCGAAATGCTGCGAGTCGGATCAGACGTCGTGGATGTCGGACCGGCCGCCAGCCATCCGGACGCGAGGCCTGTATCGCCGGCCGATGAGATCAGACGTATTGCGCCGCTCTTAGACGCCCTGTCCGATCAGATGCACCGTGTTTCAATCGACAGCTTCCAACCGGAAACCCAGCGCTATGCGCTCAAGCGCGGCGTGGGCTACCTGAACGATATCCAAGGATTTCCTGACCCTGCGCTCTATCCCGATATTGCTGAGGCGGACTGCAGGCTGGTGGTTATGCACTCAGCGCAGCGGGATGGCATCGCCACCCGCACCGGTCACCTTCGACCCGAAGACGCGCTCGACGAGATTGTGCGGTTCTTCGAGGCGCGGGTTTCCGCCTTGCGACGGAGCGGGGTCGCTGCCGACCGGCTCATCCTCGATCCGGGGATGGGATTTTTCTTGAGCCCCGCACCGGAAACATCGCTGCACGTGCTGTCGAACCTTCAAAAGCTGAAGTCGGCGTTGGGGCTTCCGCTATTGGTCTCGGTGTCGCGGAAATCCTTCTTGGGCGCCACCGTTGGCCTTCCTGTAAAGGATCTGGGTCCAGCGAGCCTTGCGGCGGAACTTCACGCGATCGGCAATGGCGCTGACTACGTCCGCACCCACGCGCCTGGAGATCTGCGAAGCGCAATCACCTTCTCGGAAACCCTCGCGAAATTTCGCAGTCGCGACGCCAGAGACCGAGGGTTAGATCATGCCTAGCATTCACCTTCCGGCCGCCCGCTAGCGGACCCTGGTCAGGTTCCGCGAAGGTGGGCGCAGACATGCTGGGCTCGTCAGGATCAAACTGCACTATGAGGCGGCGGTTCATACCGCGCCAGGGGAGCGAATGGACAGCGAGGAGCCTCCGAACGTTCGGGTCGCCTGCTCGGGTGATATCGACGAGGTTGTGCGGCTGATGCACGACGCTGCGGCGTGGATGTCCGCCAAGGGAACGCCCGCCTGGGACGTCGCGCGGATCGACCGGACATTCGCGGAGACCTTCGTCCTGAGATCCGAGCTCCTAGTCGCGAGTTGCAGCGACGGCATCGTCGGCTGTTGCACCTTGTCGGCCGAGGATCCCGAGTTCTGGCCCGACGCCCTCAAGGGGGAGGCCGCATATCTGCACAAGCTCGCGGTGCGACGGACACATGCGGGCCGGGGTGTCAGCTCCGCGCTGATCGAGGCTTGCCGCCATGCCGCGCGAACGCAGGGGTGCGCCAAGCTGCGGCTCGACTGCCACCCGAACCTGCGTGGCCTATACGAGCGGCTCGGATTCACCCACGTCGACACTTTCAATCCCGGCTGGGATCCAACCTTCATCGCAGAACGCCTAGAACTCGAAATCTAACGTCCGTTCGGGCATCGAGGTCCATGTCGGGGTGGGACGGGCCCGTGGCTTCAAGATCACTTGCAGTCCGACCGCGATGTCTTGGTTGCGCGAGAGGTTGTCGATATCCTCCACTTCCATCATCAACCCTGGATAATGCCGCCGCCGTCATCGCCGCCGACGCCCGTGCCGGGCTTTTCGGGCCTGTCAGGCTTGCTCGGCCTTCAGCCTGCCTGGGCGAGATCTCCGGCGGACGGATTAACGGCGGAGCTTCGCCGCCTTTCGTGCGTGTGAAGGCCGAAGATAGTTCTCTCAAAAACATCCGTTTATGAGAGATACCAAATGTCATTTTCAGAAGACGACTGCACCAGTTGATTGGGCGTAATGGCTGTTGTGCAGCCAGCTCCTGACAGTTCAATATCAGAAGTGATCTGCACCAATCTCGACTATGCTCAATACTCGTGTGGGCTCTGTTGCAAAAATCGTGAAGCTTGAGCATGCTTGGCGGAGATTGGACGGACGGAACGATGACGGATTTCAAGTGGCGCCATTTCCAGGGTGATGTGATCCTGTGGGCGGTGCGCTGGTATTGTCGCTATCCGATCAGCTATCGCGACCTTGAGGAAATGCTGGCGGAACGCGGCATTTCGGTCGACCATACGACGATCTATCGCTGGGTCCAGTGCTACGCCCCGGAGATGGAGAAGCGGCTGCGCTGGTTCTGGCGGCGTGGCTTTGATCCGAGCTGGCGCCTGGATGAAACCTACGTCAAGGTGCGGGGCAAGTGGACCTACCTGTACCGGGCAGTCGACAAGCGGGGCGACACGATCGATTTCTACCTGTCGCCGACCCGCAGCGCCAAGGCAGCGAAGCGGTTCCTGGGCAAGGCCCTGCGAGGCCTGAAGCACTGGGAAAAGCCTGCCACGCTCAATACCGACAAAGCGCCGAGCTATGGTGCAGCGATCACCGAATTGAAGCGCGAAGGAAAGCTGGACCGGGAGACGGCCCACCGGCAGGTGAAGTATCTCAATAACGTGATCGAGGCCGATCACGGAAAGCTCAAGATACTGATCAAGCCGGTGCGCGGTTTCAAATCGATCCCCACGGCCTATGCCACGATCAAGGGATTCGAAGTCATGCGAGCCCTGCGCAAAGGACAGGCTCGCCCCTGGTGCCTGCAGCCCGGCATCAGGGGCGAGGTGCGCCTTGTGGAGAGAGCTTTTGGCATTGGGCCCTCGGCGCTGACGGAGGCCATGGGCATGCTCAACCACCATTTCGCAGCAGCCGCCTGATCGGCGCAGAGCGACAGCCTACCTCTGACTGCCGCCAATCTTTGCAACAGAGCCCGACCTCCTGCTACTTTCCGGCCCAATTGCCCATTGAGGTAGCTGACCTGGAGACGCGCATGGGCCAGCAGATCCACCTGGGCCATGCTAGGGGTCGCGGCCTGGAGCGGTTCGCCCGGCGACGCCATCTGCCCCCCGATCGGCTGGACAACGCAAGGGCGCCGGCTGTCACTCTTCGCATACGCCGTGGCCATCATCCGGCCGTTCTTCAACGACCATCCACCAAGCACCAACTCGGTCCCGAGTTGCTCGATCGGCAATCCCGCTTCGCTAACCGCTTTCTCAAAGTTCGGCCAGAGTTGGTCCACCACCAGCCCTAGCTCGGCAGATAGCTGTTCTATTGTGAAATCTGCGCGGAAGCTGGCCTGCAGTGCAAGCTCGTAGATGCGGAGGAAGGGGGAACCGCAGAATTCGGAAAAAATCGTACGCTAAGCTAACGGTGTTCTCGTGACAGCTCTTTGACTAGGCTTTCTAAGGGGTCGTCTCAGAAAACGGAAAATAAAGCACGCTAAGGCATAGCCGAACCTGCCAAGCTTGCTCCACCCTGTAGTGACGCGATCAGCGGGCAGGAAACGTTCCCCCTTCGCGCATGGCAGGCGCGCACCAACTCAGACAGCACGGCCTCCATGCGCGCCAGGTCAGCCATTTTCTCGCGCACGTCCTTGAGCTTGTGCTCGGCCAGACTGCTGGCTTCCTCGCAATGGGTGCCATCCTCCAGCCGCAGCAGCTCGGCGATCTCATCCAGGCTGAAGCCCAGCCGCTGGGCTGATTTCACGAAGCGCACCCGCGTTACATTCGCCTCGCCATAGCGGCGGATGCTGCCATAGGGCTTGTCAGGCTCCAGCAACAAGCCCTTGCGCTGATAGAAACGGATGGTCTCCACATTGACCCCGGCCGCCTTGGCGAAAACGCCAATGGTCAGGTTCTCCAAATTGTTTTCCATATCGCTTGACTCCGTACATGAGTACGGAAGTAAGGTTACGCTATCCAATTTCAATTCGAAAGGACAAGCGCATGTCTGAACCAAAAACCGGGCGCGGCGCGCTCTTCACTGGAGGGCTTGCCGCCATCCTCGCCTCGGCTTGCTGCCTCGGGCCGTTGGTTCTGATCGCCTTGGGGTTCAGCGGCGCTTGGATCGGCAACTTGGCGGTGTTGGAACCCTATCGCCCCATCTTTATCGGCGTGGCGCTGGTGGCGTTGTTCTTCGCCTGGCGGCGCATCTACCGGCAGGCAGCGGCCTGCAAACCGGGTGAGGTCTGCGCGATTCCCCAAGTGCGAGCTACTTACAAGCTCATTTTCTGGATCGTGGCCGCGCTGGTTCTGGTCGCGCTCGGATTTCCCTACGTCATGCCATTTTTCTACTGATCGGAGTTCACCATGAAGAAACTGTTTGCCTCCCTCGCCCTCGCCGCCGTTGTTGCCCCCGTCTGGGCCGCCACCCAGACCGTCACGCTGTCCGTACCGGGCATGACCTGCTCCGCCTGCCCGATCACTGTCAAGAAGGCGATTTCCAAGGTCGAAGGCGTCAGCAAAGTTGACGTGACTTTCGAGACACGCCAAGCGGTCGTCACCTTCGACGATGCCAAGACCAGCGTGCAGAAGCTGACCAAGGCAACCGCAGACGCGGGCTATCCGTCCAGCGTCAAGCAGTGAGTCACTGAAAACGGCACCGCAGCACAACGGACGTCATTGTCTGGCGCCACAAACGATAAAGGATCTGTTGCATGACCCATCTAAAAATCACCGGCATGACTTGCGACTCGTGCGCGGCGCACGTCAAGGAAGCGCTGGAAAAAGTGCCAGGCGTGCAGTCGGCGCTGGTGTCCTATCCGAAGGGCACAGCGCAACTCGCCATCGTGCCGGGCACATCGCCGGACGCGCTGACTGCCGCCGTGGCCGGACTGGGCTACAAGGCAACGCTAGCCGATGCGCCACTGGCGGACAACCGCGTCGGACTGCTCGACAAGGTGCGGGGATGGATGGCCGCCGCCGAAAAGCACAGTGGCAACGAGCCCCCGGTGCAGGTAGCGGTCATTGGCAGCGGTGGAGCCGCGATGGCGGCGGCGCTGAAGGCCGTCGAGCAAGGCGCGCAGGTCACGCTGATCGAGCGCGGCACCATCGGCGGCACCTGCGTCAATGTCGGCTGTGTGCCGTCCAAGATCATGATCCGCGCCGCCCACATCGCCCATCTGCGCCGGGAAAGCCCGTTCGATGGCGGTATTGCGGCAACTGTGCCTACGATTGACCGCAGTAAGCTGCTGGCCCAGCAGCAGGCCCGCGTCGACGAACTGCGGCACGCCAAGTACGAAGGCATCCTGGGCGGTAATCCGGCCATCACCGTTGTGCACGGTGAGGCGCGCTTCAAGGACGACCAGAGCCTTACCGTCCGTTTGAACGAGGGTGGCGAGCGCGTCGTGATGTTCGACCGCTGCCTGGTCGCCACGGGTGCCAGCCCGGCGGTCCCGCCGATTCCGGGCTTGAAAGAGTCACCCTACTGGACTTCCACCGAGGCCCTGGCGAGCGACACCATTCCCGAACGCCTTGCCGTAATCGGCTCGTCGGTGGTGGCGCTGGAGCTGGCGCAAGCCTTTGCCCGGCTGGGCAGCAAGGTCACGGTCCTGGCGCGCAATACCTTGTTCTTCCGTGAAGACCCGGCCATCGGCGAGGCGGTGACAGCCGCTTTCCGTGCCGAGGGCATCGAGGTGCTGGAGCACACGCAAGCCAGCCAGGTCGCCCATATGGACGGTGAATTCGTGCTGACCACCACGCACGGTGAATTGCGCGCCGACAAACTGCTGGTTGCCACCGGTCGGACACCGAACACGCGCAGCCTCGCGCTGGACGCAGCGGGGGTCACTGTCAATGCGCAAGGTGCCATCGTCATCGACCAAGGCATGCGCACGAGCAACCCGAACATCTACGCGGCCGGCGACTGCACCGACCAGCCGCAGTTCGTCTATGTGGCGGCAGCGGCCGGCACCCGTGCCGCGATCAACATGACCGGCGGCGATGCGGCGCTCGACCTGACCGCAATGCCGGCCGTGGTGTTCACCGATCCGCAAGTGGCGACCGTGGGCTACAGCGAGGCGGAAGCCCACCACGACGGGATCGAGACCGACAGCCGCACCTTGACCTTGGACAACGTGCCGCGTGCGCTCGCCAACTTCGACACACGCGGCTTCATCAAGTTGGTTATCGAGGAAGGCAGCCATCGGCTGATCGGCGTACAGGCGGTCGCGCCGGAAGCGGGTGAACTGATCCAGACGGCGGCTCTGGCCATTCGCAACCGCATGACGGTGCAGGAACTGGCCGACCAGTTGTTCCCCTACCTGACGATGGTCGAGGGGTTGAAGCTCGCGGCGCAGACCTTCAACAAGGATGTGAAGCAGCTTTCCTGCTGCGCCGGGTGAGAAAAAGGAGGTGTTCAATGAACGCCTACACGGTGTCCCGGCTGGCTCTTGATGCCGGGGTGAGCGTGCATATCGTGCGCGACTACCTGCTGCGCGGATTGCTGCGCCCGGTGGCGTGCACACCAGGCGGCTACGGCTTGTTCGATGACGCCGCCTTGCAACGGCTGTGCTTCGTGCGGGCGGCCTTCGAGGCGGGCATCGGCCTCGACGCGCTGGCGCGGCTGTGCCGGGCGCTGGATGCGGCGGACGGCGACGAAGCGGCCGCGCAGCTTGCCCTGCTGCGTCAGTTCGTCGAGCGTCGGCGCGAAGCGTTGGCCGATCTGGAAGTGCAGTTGGCCACCCTGCCGACCGAGCCGGCACAGCACGCGGAGAGTCTGCCATGAACAACCCCGAGCGCTTGCCGTCCGAGACGCACAAACCGATCACCGGCTACCTGTGGGGCGGACTGGCTGTGCTGACTTGCCCCTGCCACCTGCCCATCCTCGCTGTCGTGCTGGCCGGCACAACCGCCGGTGCTTTCCTCGGCGAGCATTGGGTCATCGCGGCGCTCGGTTTGACCGGCCTGTTCCTTCTGTCCCTGTCGCGGGCGTTGCGGGCATTCAGGGAAAGAGAATGAGCGCTTTCCGGCCGGATGGATGGACGACGCCGGAACTGGCCCAAGCGGTCGAGCGCGGGCAGCTTGAACTGCACTACCAGCCCGTCGTCGATCTGCGCAGTGGTGGGATTGTCGGCGCGGAAGCCCTGTTGCGCTGGCGTCATCCGACGCTTGGACTATTGCCACCGGGCCAGTTCCTGCCCGTGGTCGAATCGTCCGGCCTGATGCCTGAAATCGGCGCTTGGGTGCTGGGCGAAGCCTGCCGCCAGATGCGTGACTGGCGAATGCTGGCATGGCGACCGTTCCGGCTGGCCGTCAATGTTTCGGCGAGCCAAGTGGGACCGGACTTCGACGGGTGGGTAAAGGGCGTGCTGGCTGATGCCGAGTTGCCCGCCGAGTATCTCGAAATCGAGCTGACCGAATCGGTCGCGTTTGGTGATCCGGCGATCTTCCCCGCCCTGGACGCCTTGCGGCAGATCGGTGTGCGCTTCGCCGCCGATGACTTCGGGACGGGGTATTCCTGTCTGCAACATCTGAAGTGCTGCCCAATCAGCACGCTCAAGATCGACCAATCGTTTGTCGCCGGGCTCGCCAACGACCGCCGCGACCAAACCATCGTGCACACCGTGATTCAGCTTGCGCACGGGCTGGGCATGGATGTGGTGGCTGAAGGCGTGGAAACATCGGCGAGTCTTGATCTATTGCGACAAGCGGACTGCGACACAGGACAAGGCTTCCTGTTCGCGAAGCCAATGCCGGCGGCGGCATTCGCCGTCTTCGTCAGTCAATGGAGGGGTGCCACCATGAATGCAAGTGACTCGACCACCACCAGTTGCTGCGTGTGCTGCAAGGAAATCCCGCTCGATGCCGCCTTCACCCCGGAAGGCGCGGAATACGTCGAGCACTTCTGCGGGTTGGAGTGTTATCAACGCTTCGAAGCGCGTGCCAAGACAGGGAACGAAACCGATGCCGATCCGAACGCCTGCGACTCGCTACCGTCAGATTGAGGCATACCCTAACTGGATGTCAGGCAGGGCCGCGCCGCTTAGTCAGAATAGAGTCATCTTTCGCATTTTTTGACACATGCCTGCGAAGGTCATAGATTTCAGCCTGACAGAAACGGGGTTTGAGGCACAACGGAACAGAAGGAGCACTTAAGCCGCCTTCAACCAAGGAGACATCGTGCAGGGGCACCGCATCGGCTACGTCCGGGTCAGCAGCTTCGACCAGAACCCGGAACGCCAGCTGGAACAGACACAGGTGAGCAAGGTGTTCACCGACAAGGCATCGGGCAAGGACACCCAGCGCCCCCAGCTCGAAGCGCTGCTGAGCTTCGTCCGCGAAGGCGATACAGTGGTGGTGCACAGCATGGACCGGCTGGCCCGCAACCTCGATGACCTGCGTCGCTTGGTACAGAAGCTGACTCAACGCGGCGTGCGCATCGAGTTCCTGAAGGAGGGCCTGGTGTTCACTGGCGAGGACTCGCCGATGGCCAACCTGATGCTGTCGGTGATGGGGGCCTTCGCTGAGTTCGAGCGCGCCCTGATCCGCGAGCGGCAGCGTGAGGGCATCACCTTGGCCAAGCAGCGTGGCGCGTACCGGGGCCGCAAGAAAGCCCTGTCCGATGAGCAGGCTGCTACCCTGCGGCAGCGAGCGACGGCCGGCGAGCCCAAGGCGCAGCTTGCCCGCGAGTTCAACATCAGCCGGGAAACCCTCTACCAGTACCTCCGCACGGACGACTGACACATGCCGCGTCGCTTGATCCTCTCGGCCACGGAGCGGGGCACCCTGCTCGCGTTGCCAGAAAGCCAGGATGACCTGATCCGCTACTACACCTTCAACGACTCCGACCTGTCGCTGATCCGTCAGCGGCGCGGCGACGCCAACCGCCTCGGCTTCGCCGTGCAACTCTGCCTGCTGCGCTACCCCGGCTATGCGTTGGGCACTGACAGCGAGCTGCCCGAACCGGTCATCCTGTGGGTGGCCAAGCAAGTCCAGACCGATCCGGCGAGTTGGACGAAGTACGGCGAGCGCGATGTGACCCGTCGCGAGCACGCCCAGGAACTGCGCACCTACCTTCAACTGGCCCCGTTCGGCCTGTCCGACTTCCGCGCCCTGGTGCGCGAGCTGACCGAACTGGCCCAGCAGACCGACAAGGGCTTGCTGCTGGCCGGCCAGGCGCTGGAGAGCCTGCGGCAGAAGCGACGCATCCTGCCGGCGTTGAGCGTGATCGACCGGGCTTGCTCGGAGGCCATTGCACGGGCCAATCGGCGGGTCTACCGCGCCCTGGTTGAACCGCTCACGGACTCGCATCGGGCCAAGCTGGACGAGCTGTTGAAGCTCAAGGCCGGCAGCAGCATCACCTGGTTGACCTGGCTGCGCCAGGCACCGCTGAAACCCAACTCTCGGCACATGCTTGAGCACATCGAGCGGCTGAAGACATTTCAGCTGGTGGACTTGCCCGAAGTCCTGGGCCGGCACATCCACCAGAACCGCCTGCTCAAGCTGGCCCGCGAGGGTGGGCAGATGACGCCCAAAGACCTCGGCAAGTTCGAGCCGCAGCGGCGCTATGCGACCCTGGCCGCCGTGGTGCTGGAGAGCACTGCAACCGTGATTGATGAGCTGGTGGATCTGCACGACCGCATCCTAGTCAAGCTGTTCAGCGGCGCGAAGCACAAGCATCAGCAGCAGTTCCAGAAGCAGGGCAAGGCGATCAACGACAAGGTGCGCCTGTACTCCAAGATCGGCCAGGCGCTGCTGGAGGCCAAGGAAGCCGGCAGCGACCCCTATGCCGCCATCGAGGCGGTGATCCCCTGGGACGAGTTCACCGAGAGCGTCAGCGAAGCCGAGCTGCTGGCCCGGCCGGAGGGCTTCGACCACCTGCACCTGGTCGGCGAGAACTTCGCCACCCTGCGCCGCTACACGCCGGCTCTGCTGGAGGTATTGGAGCTGCGCGCCGCCCCGGCCGCGCAGGGCGTGCTGGCAGCCGTGCAGACGCTGCGCGAGATGAACGCCGACAACCTGCGCAAGGTGCCGGCCGATGCTCCCACCGCCTTCATCAAGCCGCGCTGGAAGCCACTGGTGATCACCCCGGAAGGCCTCGACCGGCGCTTCTACGAAATCTGCGCCCTGTCCGAGCTGAAGAACGCCCTGCGCTCCGGCGACATCTGGGTCAAGGGCTCGCGGCAGTTCCGCGACTTCGACGACTACCTGCTGCCGGCCGAGAAGTTCGCCGCGCTCAAGCGGGAACAGGCCCTGCCGCTGGCGATCAACCCGAACAGCGACCAGTATCTGGAAGAGCGCTTGCAGCTGCTGGACGAGCAGTTGGCCACTGTCGCCCGCCTGGCCAAGGACAACGAGCTGCCCGATGCCATCCTCACCGAGTCCGGGTTGAAGATCACCCCGCTGGATGCGGCGGTGCCGGATCGGGCGCAGGCGCTGATCGACCAGACCAGTCAGTTACTGCCGCGCATCAAGATCACCGAACTGCTGATGGACGTGGACGACTGGACGGGCTTCAGCCGCCACTTCACCCACCTGAAGGACGGGGCCGAGGCCAAAGACCGGACGTTGCTGCTGTCCGCGATCCTCGGTGATGCGATCAACCTCGGGCTGACCAAGATGGCCGAGTCGAGCCCCGGTCTGACCTACGCCAAGCTGTCCTGGCTGCAAGCCTGGCACATCCGCGACGAGACCTATTCGGCGGCCCTGGCCGAGCTGGTCAACCACCAGTACCAGCATGCCTTCGCCGCCCACTGGGGCGACGGCACCACCTCATCCTCCGATGGCCAGCGTTTCCGGGCTGGCGGCCGGGGCGAGAGCACCAGACACGTCAACCCGAAGTACGGCAGTGAGCCGGGACGGCTGTTCTACACCCATATCTCCGACCAGTACGCGCCGTTCAGCACCCGCGTGGTGAATGTCGGCGTGCGCGATTCCACCTATGTGCTCGACGGCCTGCTGTACCACGAGTCCGACCTGCGGATCGAGGAGCACTACACCGACACGGCCGGCTTCACCGATCACGTCTTCGCCCTGATGCACCTGCTGGGCTTCCGTTTCGCGCCGCGCATCCGCGACCTCGGCGAAACCAAGCTGTACGTGCCGCAGGGCGTGCAGACCTACCCGACGCTGCGGCCGCTGATCGGCGGCACCCTGAACATCAAGCACGTCCGCGCCCATTGGGACGACATCCTGCGCCTGGCCAGCTCGATCAAACAGGGCACCGTCACTGCCTCGCTGATGCTGCGCAAGCTCGGCAGCTATCCGCGCCAGAACGGCCTGGCCGTGGCCCTGCGCGAGCTGGGCCGGATCGAACGCACGCTGTTCATCCTAGACTGGCTGCAAAGTGTTGAGCTGCGCCGCCGCGTGCATGCCGGCCTGAACAAAGGTGAGGCGCGCAACTCGCTGGCCAGGGCGGTGTTCTTCAACCGCCTTGGGGAAATCAGGGATCGGAGCTTCGAGCAGCAGCGCTACCGGGCCAGCGGCCTCAACCTGGTGACGGCGGCTATCGTGCTGTGGAACACGGTGTACCTGGAGCGCGCCACCCAGGGGTTGGTCGAGGCCGGCAAGCCGGTGGACGGCGAGCTGCTGCAATTCCTGTCGCCGCTGGGCTGGGAGCACATCAACCTCACCGGCGATTACGTCTGGCGGCAGAGCCGCAGACTGGAAGACGGGAAGTTTCGGCCCCTACGGATGCCCGGAAAACCTTAGCGTACGATTTTTTCCGAATTCTGCGAGCCCCCCAGGAAGAATTGCGTAGACCCGCGCGCAGCAAGCACTACGTTGTGCTGAGGGATCAGCAGCAGCTTTGCCCCCGCGGAATACGCCCCTGTGAGAGCATCCTCTGCCAGGGTATCCGCTGCGACGACGAGGTGGTCACGAGTGAGGAGAACGTTGAGGATGCTCATTGCGGGATCGTCTAGACGTTTGCAGACTATCGCCTTCCCCTCCCCTCCTGTCCAGACTGCTATGGCCTCCGCGATCACACAAATTCTTGGTCGCCCCAATGCTTGCGAGAACGCACTTGAGATACGCCGCGGCTACCTCAAGGCGATGGAAGATGCGCTGCGGGTTTCGCTTCTGATCCACCAAGATCCAAGGCTTCTGTTCGACACGTGGGCCAGACTGCTCCCCTTGATCGCTCAAAGCCACGAGAGTGACGGCAGCCAGCCATTTGCGACCGGGATCGTCCGCTCGCGCGATCATGGATCCCGGCGGTTGGCTGGCTGAGCGTATGGTTGCAATATAGGAAGCAATCGCGCGCGGACCAGAACGCTGTTCATCGCAGACATTCTTAGGGTGCCATTGCAGAGATTTCAGCTTTTGAGGAATAAAATTTCAGTGCAAGACGGTCCATTGCAGAAAAATTTGACTTGCGACTGACGCAACGCAGAAATTGCTGATGCACGGATGATGCAATGCAGAGATTACCGGCTAACAGATGCTGCAGCCCAGCCGGCCAACTGAGGGCTTTGCCCGATGGACGAGCCGTTACTCTTGCCTGCAGATCACGATTCTAGGATGACTTGTGCCTCAATCGGCTGACCAGGATCGGGCGTCTGTGCTGGAGGGCTCCTTAGAGCTCTTGGGTGAAATTCGAGCCGCTTGGATGGAGATAGAGCATGGACGTGACCGAAGATCGACGGCGGTGGCGGCACTTTGCCAGATGTCCCTTGATCACGCCGTGGCAGTACAGTCCCTGATCGCTACTCTGCCCCAGTCAGCAATCTCGCTGGTCCGGCCCCAGTATGAGGCCCTCGTGCGTGCAACCTGGGCATGTTATGCAGCTACCGACACCGACATCGAGAAGCTTCTTGCGCCCCTGACTCTGGAGAGTCAGCAAGCGGCAAAGAGGCTCCCTGGCGTTCAGGACATGCTCGTAAAGCTTGAGTCCTCTGGGCCCCGAGGAGCATCACAGTTGTTGGGCAGAGCCAGACAATGCCTTTATGTCGGCTTGAACTCCTATCTCCATGCCGGGATTCACCCCTTGGCAAGGCAGTTAAATGGCTACCCGGGCGCGCTTCTGGCGGGGGTGGCCATGAACAGCAATGCGCTTGCCATGCTAACCCTTCTGAATCTGGCGCACCTGTGGCCAGGCGAACCAGTTCTGGCATGGATGAATGCACTGCATCATCAATTTGGGGGTGTTTTGCCAGAGTTGGAGCCATTGACCCCCCATCAGCCCTCGCCATAGAGCTGTCCCGGATCGCCTGCGCGTCTAGGGTGGGGTCTGTGGTGAGTGACTAGGCAGTTGGGCCTCGCCCCCCTCTGGGGGCACGGGGAGAACATCACGGGCGCATAAGCAGTTGCCCCGGATTTCTCGTTGGGGCAAGTCCTGGCAGTTGATCTGTGTCGGGGGCCTGTCGGGCGACTGTCATGTTTCCAAGTTCGGCACCCTCCTAATCTGGGCTCCCTACCCCTCCGGAGTTATCTTCTATGACCACCAAGACCCCGCCTCGCCTGCTTACCGCTGCTGAGGTTGGCGCCTGCATTCGCCAGTTCCGCCAGTTGCGTCATTGGTCGCAAGAACAATTGGCCGAGATCTCGGGCCTGAACGTGCGAACAGTTCAGCGGGTTGAGCAGGGTGACTCGGCCAGTTTCGACACCCGTCGCGCACTGGCGCGCGCCTTCGATTTCAATGACATCGATGCACTCAACAAGCCTTTCTCGCTGCCGACAGACGAGGAACTGCAGGCGGCGCAAGCGCAGTTTGAGCGCGACTACATCACCCTGGCGGTGTCCCCGCTTGCTGCTGGGCGCGAGCTGGCCAGCCTGATCGTTTCGTGCGACATGGATCTGTCCGAACCGGCTTTCGAGCTGTCGCGCGAGGCGGCGAGCGAGTTTGCTGCACTGGTCGACTACTACCGTGAGTATCGCGACTGCCAAGACCTGTATTCAGAAGTCGACAAGCTAGACATCTACGACGGGCTGCAGCAGCGCATTGAGGTCCTGCGGGAACTGGGAGTATCACTGTCGCACGGTCAGCGTAAGGTCGTCATTCGGATGGGCTCAGGTATGCCGATGGATGCCACGGTCCTGTACGTCGTGGCGTTTCGCCTCGGCCACGAGTGCAGTCAGATCGTAACTCCTAAGGCAGCACGCATCGGCTGAGTCAGCATTCATTAGATCGATAGTGGTGGCGATACATCTGACAGATGTCTATTGATCGCGCCGTCGCAGTACAGTCCCTGGAGGTTGCCCTGCCTTAGTCAGCGATAGCGCTGGTCCGGCCCCAGCACAAGACCCTGATTCGTGCGACAGCAAGGTTCTTAGCTTTCGAGGCAGCGAATTTTTGATGTGCCCTGAACCCTCGCGAAGATCCACTATGGAGACGCCGTCGATTTCTGGATCCAGACCTAAGAAGCCCTCGAGTTCTGGATCCACAGGCAACTCGTCCTTGAGTTCCTGACTGCGCACCTGAGTGGTCAAGCTCCGCCCGGGTGAAGGCTCTGCGCCCAGTACTCTAGGAACTCCTCTTGAGCAATCGTTTCGATTGCGCCTGGCCTGGCATGCCGCACCATGTGGATGGCATCCGATGCCCGCTTGGCCTCGCCAGACTGCAGCAAAAGCATGGCAGCGACCGTTCCCGCGCGTCCCAACCCCCCCTTGCAGTGGACCACGATCCTTTGACCGCTCAGCATGTCAGCGACGAGCTCAGCACTTAGCTGTAGCCAATCTTTGAGGAGTCTGTCGTCTGGTGCGGCTCCATCAGTGATTGGCAGTCCATGCCAAGAGATGCCCTTCCCCGCCACTATCGCCGGTAAGCTCTCGATTCGAAGGTCCTTGAGCTCCCAAGGCTCAAGCAAGGTGACTAGGTGAGTGGCACCCCAGTCCTGAATAGCCGAGACGTCCACATCTAGGTCTCTCGCCCATGCTCCAGTCATGGCGACTTCCTGGTACTTGCCTGGCGCAAATGTCACCCCTATGCCGCCTCCATGGGCTCCAACAGGCAACTCTGCAATCAGTAACGGGTGGCTAGCGCTGGTGCGCATCATTTCGGCTCTCCCAACATGCGGTAACGTTCTGCGTCGTGCGCCGGGGCGCTCCCCGCTCATTCGCTGCACGGCTAGGATATCGGATGTTCAGATATCGTTGAACTGGAGAGAACACCTAAGGGTCAATATCGGAAAGTCAGATAGACAGTCTGTGGGCAGGTTGATATCCTGACAACTGGTATCGCGATTTGAGGGCTGTGTGGCCTATGTCGTTAGCCAACCGACCCTCATCGCGCCCTGGCCAGAACTGGACAATTTCGTTCGTTCAATAGGTCCCTTTCTTGCGTGCGCGTGGTGCGCGCTAGAGCGCTCAAGAACGGCTAGTTCGCCGGTAGCTGCTGAGGGGTTGGCCTCGCAGGCACTTGACACGCTTGCGACGCTGCGCGTCCTCCATCGCGAACCAGTCGAATGTTCTCGGCTTGCCGCAAGATCTCTGTATGAGCCCCTGGCTTGGTCCTACAAATCTCCGTGGTCTCGCAGTGACTTGAACCTTGAGTCGGCATTGACCCGGTCGCTCACCCAGTGGGCGGCTGAGTGCACGCCCAGTGCGAGGCGGAATCTCGGAATTTCACTGGCATCCACCGAAGCTCGAGCGTACTTGGCAAACCTTCTGCGGAAGCATCGGTTGGACCCGAAGCTAGGCGACGGGCTTCAGTCGATTGGATCGCCTGAATGGAATGCGCTCAGCTTGGGGCGTAAGCGCTACGTGCTGTGGGCGAGCATGCGAAATTCTGCCTCGGAGTTCATACAAAGCGGTTTGGATGAGCATGCCGCGAGGCGAGCACTTGATCGCGAGATAAAACGCAGATGCATCTGGTTAGCTGGACGCGAGCAAGCTGGAACCCTCGCCCGGAAGGATTTTTGCTTCTTGCCTGGTCAGGGTTGGCGTCAGCCGTTGATCCTGGACGTTGCAATGGAGACTTTCCTGCCGCTGGGCATGGCGTACTGGCTGGAACCTAGCGGCAGTTGGCAGCTTTAGCTTCTAGTCTGAGTAGACCGACCAGCTGCCACGGGTCCATGAGATGGTTTGAGGGGGCTCAGGACTCTATCGCGGTAAACGCCCCCCCAGGTCTATATCGACGGTTCTCCAACGAAGCGCTGGACCTTGGTTGACCGGCGAGCCTGTGGCCCATTGGACGCTGGCCAAGAGATGGCCCTCTAGTACTCGTTCAGTCGCTTACGGATTGCCTCGATGGCATCGTCCAGTCCCGCGTCGTCCTCGGGGTAAGGAGAACAAAACAGTTGAACCGGGACCCAGCAATGTTCCTGTCCCGGTTGTACATAGGGGGCGTAATCATCTAGTAGCCATGCAGAGCCGATGGGCTGGGAAACGTTGGCAAGATCCTTCGTCGGCCCAGTCCAGTCTATGTATGGCAAGCGGGCAAACCAACCCGGGGCCGCTCCTTCGCAAGCCAATAGGTCGGCAATCTCGCGAAATCTAGGCTCCGGAACTGTGGTGAAGATGACTAGACCCTCAAAGAGCGACTTTGCCGACTCCAGAAATTCGTAGAGGCCCGGGCGCGGGATCTGGCTTACAGCGTTGGAAATCAGCGTTCCTTCTAAGTCCAAGGCGAGGATGGACGGGCGCATTGTGTAATGGTCCTCTTTGGCGGGGGTGAACGTCGGTACCGCTACCAAGCCCCGCCGGAGGGTGATCCGCCGGCGGGGCTTGGTAGCATCAGACATCTTCGAACTCGCTCGCTTGCTTGAGTTGGTTCTCAAGGAAATCAATGCGCTTCTGAAGATCGGCACTTAGATAGGCTTTGTCCGTAAAGTCCATTGCTGTCTCAGGGATCATCTCCAGCTCGACGCGTGTGGATGTAGCTGATGTACAGCGCCGCATTCCAGCTCGCTTCGCTCAATGGCAGTGTTGAGCGGTTGATGATGCGGGCGGTGATGACTGGCTTGGGCCCAAAGAAGCTGTTTTCCATCCGGAACTCTGGATCAACCGCACTGACCCTCTTTAGCTCGGCGATAGTAGGAAGTTGATCGTTGGCCTCCTGTCATAGCGCTTCTATCTCCTTGGGATTGCTATCCCTGATGTGCTTAACCTGCCCTCTCACCACCTGCCTTACGGAAGCGTTTGGGTAGGTCTGGTTCAGTTTTTCAAGAAGGTCGGCAGGGATTCGTGAGAAAAACAGCCGAATCGTCTCTAACACCATGATTCAACGAGGAAACACCCCTCGACGTCAGGCAGTTCGTGGATTACAGACCTAGGCTTGATTGAACCAGAAGCCGCGTGACACAGGCATTCCTGGAGTACTGCTCAGGCACGCGTGCCCTTCTTGAATATTGGATTCAAGAGTTTCCACGCTCCTGACCCAACGGAAACCTTCAAGAAGGCTCTGACCGTCGCCTGATCCATTGCAGTAGTTCCTCGTGCGGGATCGTACGTCCAGCGTCGACGTCGGCCATACCCTCGCGGGTCCGCCGTTCCTTCTCTTCCTCGGTCAATCCCGGAAGGAGTGCTAGTAGCTTATCTTCAGGGCTCATAGGCCGATGAGCTGTGCTCAAGTTGGCTTGATTCTCGTGAAAAAATATGGGCAGGATCTGGGGATCATCCAAGCCCGCCGGCAAAGGCAGCGATACGTCGTGGACCGCCAAGTCGATGATGACGTCCAAATCTGAGCATAAGGGCTGTATGGCGGTGGTCACCAGACGAGCCGCCCGCTCGGCGAAAGCCAGGTCCACCACCAGCCAGATCAACAGACCGGGAGGCTGTTCGACGCCCCCTGACGAGTGAGTTTCCAGGAGATAGGCCGACGAGACGAAGTCGGCGTGCTCAAGGCTGCCGCTGATGGCCGGAGCGAGCCAAGCCGGCGCGGCCTGGGCAGGTCTCACCGCGAACTCCGCCGGCGCCAGACGTTCCACCCTGGCCAGAAAGCCCGTATCCAACAATGTCGCAACCTCTTCCGGGTACAGGACAACGCCGCCGTAGTTGGGATTGAGCATCAACGTCGCGCCGCGAGTACCGGTTAGCAGCTCACGGCCTGAAACTCCCAGAATTCTGACAGCAGACGAGCTGGCCGCCTGCGCCTTGTCGAGCGAGGTAAAGAAAGGGATCGCATCGAAACCGTCAGGATGGCGGAACTGGACCAGCCGCAGTGTCTGCGCGTCGTCCGAGATGGGCGCATGCACGTACACGATCGCATCCATCAGTCGCTTGAAGAATGCGCGTTCCTCGGCCGCACTGTCGCGGGCCCGTTCAAAGGAAGCCTCCAGCGCTGTCTCCGCAGACGTAGTCCCTCTTCCACGCGGCCTGCTCGGTTGCTTCATGGTCAGATGCGATGAGGGCCGAGCGGGTACCCGGAGAACCAATCCGCCTCGATCTCGCTGCTCAGGTAGGGTCGTACGAAGGCCGACTGGGTCAGCGCTCGCAGCCGCTCTTCGTGCTCAGCAATCGCCTCGATGTCGCTGACGGTTGGATAGTGCCGCAGCAGTCGATATGCCTCTTGCCGCACCTCTTTAGGCACGGCTTGGCTGGCCGCTAGCTGCCTGAGGAACGCGCCCGCCTGCAGCACATTGCGGGTGCGCTCAGATGGCATCGTCATGACATCAAGAATGACTAGCACTAAGGAATGCTTAGCTTATCGCGTTTGTGGCCGGCCAGGGCACGGTGCAACTACAGACCTTGCGATTCCTGTATTAATGTAATATAATCAATAACTTAATTCGCATAAGTGAGCGTTATGTCCATGGAGTGAGGGCCAATAGGAACGAGCAGGTAGCCTGAGCCTTCCCATGATGGGAAGGTCAACAACGCGGGACGGATTACCACTCAACTTGCCTGTCGTTTGACCTTCCCACCGTGGGAAGGCTCATCGTCACGCCGTCGGCAAACCGCCGATGCTTTTGGAGGGTTGTCCATGAATCTCGTTGTTGAAGGTATGACCTGTGGTCACTGTGTCCGAACGGTCACCCAAGCCATTCAGGCCCTTGACCCCCACGCCCAGGTGGACGTCGATCTGGGCAGTGGCGTGGTCAAGATCGAGGGCCTGCTTGCCGTAGAACAGGCGGTTGAGGCTATCCAGCGGCAAGGCTATGTGATCGCTGCGGTGCTCCCTTCTGAGGCTGGTACGCCGGCCGCCCCGGCCGTCGCATCCTCCTGCTGCGGCGGATGCCACCGCTGAGTCCGCGCGAGGGCTTGATCCTGATCAATGACAGTCGGCCCCAAGAGGGCTAGACTGGCCATCATGAGAGCTCGCACGTCCCCTGCCCTGATCTGCCCAGCGTCCGCAGGCGCTGCTTCGGGCGTGCGGGAGCTGTCATGGTGAGGCTGCTGAGGCGGTGGCGGCGACCCCGTTCTCGTGCCCGACTGGCATGGCTGGGACTGTGGGCGCTGCTGCTGCAGCAACTCGCGCTGGTGGCTTACGCCTGTCCGCTGGAATCGGTGGAAGCTGGACAAGCGACCCTGATGGTCGGTTGCGAAGAGATGTCCACGCCGGATCCCGATGCTCCGGCGTTGTGCGACCAGCATTGCCAGCGCGATCACATCGCCACGGCCGATGCGAAGGCCCCTCAAGTGCCTTACCAGCCCGCGCTGGCCGCCTTCGCGCTGGTGCAGGCTCTGTTGCCACCGGTACACGCGCAGTTGTATCGGGATGTTCCGGTGTGCGTGTCCGATCCGCCTCCCCTGCAGCGCTTCTGTAGCCTGCTGATTTAAGCCCCCTCCTGGATTGACCCGTGCTCGTGCTGCATGCGTTGCAGCGCGCTCGTTGTCGTTTCCCGGAGGTCTTATGGAGATGTCTTTCTTCTTGCGTGCAAGGCGCAAGATGGCGTGTGGGTTCGTGTTTGCCCTGGCGCTCAGTGGTCCTGTGCTGGCGGCATCGCCCGCTATCCCGATCAGCTACACAGAAGCCCTACAACGGGCGCTTGCTAACGCCCCAACCCTGCACGTGCGCCGATCGCAGATCGATGCCAGTACCGAAGAAGCCGCGCGTGCTGGCGCGCTTCCCGACCCACGTTTGATCGTGGGGCTGGCGAACTGGCCCGTCAGCGGACCCGATGCCTTCAGCTTGCGGGCCGATGAGATGACCACCCAGCAAATCGGTCTGATGCAGGAGTTTCCTGCGCGTGCGAAACGACGTGCCGAGCACGCGTTGGCGCAAGCGACGCTGGCGCAAGCGCGCTCACTGTCGATGGCCGAACAGCAGATGGTGGCCCAAGCGGCCGCGCTGGCCTGGATCGAGCTGTGGAGTACGCAGCAAGCCGTAGATGCGTTGGAAGGTCTGCGCGAGCCGGCCCGTATAGCCGAGCGTGCGGCGCGTGCTCGCTTGGCAGGCGGCACGGCCGGGGCCAGTGATGTGCTTGCCGCCCAGGCCGCCCTACTGCAGTTGGACAATCGCCTGGAGCAGGTACATGCGGAGCACGCCGCCGCGCAGGCCGGCCTGGCGCGGTGGTTGGGTATTGCACCAGAGGCGATCTTGGCCAGTGGTGCGGCACCGGATTTTTCGCAGTTGCCATTGGAGCCCACCCAACTGCTGGCCAAACTGGACCAACACACGCCACTACTGGGCTGGGAGGCACGCGAGAGCTTAGCCCAGGCCCAGGTGGATGCGGCCGTGGCCGAAACCCGCCCGGATTGGAGTGTGGAGCTCACCTACGGACGTCGCGAGCGCGCACCCGACGGCATGGCGCGCAGCGACATGCTCATGGTGGAAGTGGGTGTGGGCCTGCCGCTGTTCCAGAAGAACCGCCAAGCACGAGGCATCGCGGCACGGCGGGCCGAGCTGGAGGCGGTGTCCGCAGAGCGCGATGAGGCCCGGCGCATCCAAGCCGAGTCGGTGCAACGCGCGATAGCGCGATGGCGCGGGTTAACCGGCCAGTTGGAGCGCCAGAACACGCAGAGCCTGCCTTTGGCGCGCGATCGTGCACGCACGGCGTTGGCCGCCTACGGCGCCGGTGCCGACCTGCAGCCGTGGCTGGAAGCGCGGCGCGATGAGATCGAATTGCACCTGGAGAACGCCCGTCTGCTGGGCGAACAGGGCCGTGCCTGGGCGGCACTGGCCTATCTGCTACCCCATGAGGAGAACACGCCATGAGCCCGACCAAGACGCGTCTCACACAGCTCGCCGTGGCCCTCGGGTTGCTGGCGCTCGGCTTTGCCGGCGGCTACGCCTGGATGACTCGAACCTCTGATACCACCCCGCCCCCCGGCACGAGCGTCGCAGATCAAGCACGCAAGGTGCTGTACTGGTACGACCCCATGGCGCCGGAGCAGCGATTCGACAAGCCGGGCAAATCTCCGTTCATGGATATGGAGTTGCTGCCCAAATACGCAGATGAGGCCATAGGGGGCGGAACGCAGATCGATCCGCGCCTGCAGCAGAACGTGGGCATACGCACTCAGGAAGTGACGGTAGAGTTACTAGGGACTGCCGTACGCGTGCCGGGCACACTGACGTGGGATCTGACCCAGGAAAGCGTGATCAGTGCGCGCATGGAAGGCTTGATCACCCACGTGCAGGTAAAGGCGCCGTTTACCGAGGTTCGTCGTGGTCAAACGCTGGCCACCGTGCAGGCCCCGGCATGGAACGCGGCCATCGCCGAAGCACATGCCCTGAGCCAAGCTCAGTCCGCGGGCGCGCGTGAGCTGCAGGGTGCGGCGCAACAACGGTTGCGTTCGTTGGGTGTTCCTTCTGGCGCCTCGGCCAGAAGTGGCGTCGTGCTTAGCGCAGACCACAGTGGTGTCGTGACCGAGATCCTGGCACGCGAGGGACAGACGGTGATGCCCGGTACGCCACTGTTCAAGATCAATGGGCTGGACACGTTGTGGCTGGAGGCCTCGGTACCCCAGGCAGCGCTGGGCACCTTGCGGCCGGGGACCTCAGTGCAGGCCACGGTCAGTGCCTGGCCGGCAGAGCGCTTTGCCGGACAGATCCAGGCGTTGCTTCCCCAGGTCGACATGGCTAGTCGCACGCAGCGGGCGCGAATTGTGCTGCGCAACCCGCAGCGTCGGCTGGTGCCGGGCATGTTCGCCGAGGTTCTGGTGCAGCCCGACGCCGAGCAGGCCCTGCCAGTCGTTCCCACGGAGGCGCTGATCGCCACCGGGCGGGACAGCCGGGTCATCGTGCAGGATCCGGACGGGAGCTTCCGGCCAGTGCGGGTGAGTGTGGGACGTAGCGTGCAAGGGCGCACGCAGATCGTGGCAGGCTTGGCCGGTGGTGAACGCGTGGTCGTCTCGGGTCAGTTCTTGCTCGACTCCGAAGCCAGTCTCTCCGGTGCGTTGGAGCGCCTGGGTGCTGCACAACCGACACGCCCTGCCAGCGCATCAGGTGTGCACGAGCGCCATGACGCCGGGCACGAACCACGCACTGTCGTGCCGTCACCGTCCAGACAGCCGGCGCCTGTCGCGCCAGACACCTCCACCTCTACGCCGCCGCGCTGCCCGGTGCAGTACTGGTATGACCCGATGGTGCCGGAGAAGCATTTCGACAAGCCGGGCAAGTCACCGTTCATGGATATGCAGTTGGTACCCAAGTTCGGCCCCGCCGCAGCCGCTGATTGCCAGGCAAGCGAGGTCATGTCCGAAGCGATGGAGGGCACACCATGATCGCGCGCCTGATCCATGCTTGCATCGCCAATCGCGTGCTGGTGCTGGTTGCCGCCGCGCTGCTGGCGGTGGTCGGTATCTGGTCGGTAAAGAACACGCCGCTGGATGCGCTGCCGGACCTGTCCGATACCCAGGTCATCATCCGCACGCAATGGGCGGGGCAAACCCCGCGCATCATCGAAGACCAGGTCACCTACCCGTTGGCCACCACGATGTTGTCCGTGCCGGGCGTGAAGGCGGTACGCGGCTTCTCCTTCTTCGGTGATTCATTCGTCTACATCCTGTTTGACGATGCCACTGATCTTTACTGGGCGCGCTCTCGAGTGCTCGAGTACTTGAGCCAGGTACGCGATCGACTTCCGCCGAATGTGAATCCGGCGCTGGGTCCTGATGCGACAGGACTGGGCTGGATCTACCAGTACGCCTTGGTGGATCGGACAGGTCAACGTGATGTGGGGCAGCTGCGTGCGTTGCAGGACTGGTTTCTTCGTTATGAGCTAAAAACCGTGCCGGACGTGGCTGAAGTAGCCAGTGTGGGCGGTGCGGTGCGCGCCTGGCAGATCCAGCCCGATCCGCAGGCGTTGGCGGCCCGTGGACTGACGGTGGCCGAGCTCATCGAGGCGGTGGATGCGGCCAACGGCGCTACCGGGGGCTCGGTGATCGAACAAGGCGAAGCCGAACTGATGGTGCGCAGCGAAGGCTACCTGCGCACACAGGAGGCGTTCGAACAGGTGCCGGTAACCGGCAACGACGGCATCCCCGTCCTGCTCGGCGAGGTGGCCACGATCAGTCGCGGGCCGGTCTTCCGTCGTGGTATCGCAGAGTTGGATGGTCAAGGTGAGGTGGCCGGCGGCGTGATCGTCCTGCGGACCGGCAAGGATGCCTTGGGGGCCATTCGGAACGTCAAAGCGCGACTGCAGGCGTTGCAATCCAGCTTGCCCGAGGGCGTGGAAGTGGTGCCGGTGTACGACCGCTCCGAGCTGATCCAGGATGCGGTACGCAACCTCACCCACAAGCTTGGCGAAGAGTTTCTGGTCGTAGCGCTGGTATGCCTGCTGTTCCTGTGGCACCTACGCTCGGCGTTGGTGGCCGTCATCACCCTGCCTTTGGGTATCCTGGCGGCCTTCATCGTGATGCACGCCCAGGGGATCTCCGCCAACTTGCTGTCATTAGGCGGCATCGCCATCGCCATTGGTGCGATGGTCGATGCAGCGGTGGTGATGATCGAAAATGCACACAAGCATCTGGAGCACTGGCGGGAGGCGCACGGCCGGGAACCTCAGGGTGAGGAGCGCTGGCAGCTGATGGCCCGCTCGGCGGCCGAGGTCGGACCGGCCCTGTTCGCCAGCTTGCTGGTCATCACCCTGTCTTTCGTGCCGGTTTTTGCCCTGCAGGCGCAGGAAGGGCGATTGTTCTCGCCTCTGGCCTACACCAAGACCTACGCGATGGCCGCCGCAGCAGGGTTGTCGGTGACCTTGATCCCCGTCTTGATGGGCTACCTGATCCGCGGCCGCATCCGCCCGGAACAGCAGAACCCCATCAATCGCATCCTGATCGCTGGCTATCGGCCCATCCTGCTGTGGGTCCTCAAACATCCCGGTGTCACCTTGCTGCTCAGCGGCCTGCTGCTAGTGCTCACCTTGATCCCCTTTAGCCGGTTGGGCAGTGAGTTCATGCCGCCCTTGGAAGAAGGCAGCCTGTTGTACATGCCCACGGCCCTGCCCGGCCTGTCCGCCGACAAGGCCCGTCAGTTGCTCCAGCTCTCGGGCCGGATGATCAAGACCGTACCGGAGGTTGAGCACGTGTTCGGCAAGGCGGGCCGTGCCGAAAGTGCGACCGATCCGGCACCGATCGAAATGTTTGAGACCACCGTGACCTTCAAGCCGCGGGATCAATGGCGCCCGGGCATGACCCCCCAGAAGCTACGCCAGGAGTTGGACGCAGCGGTCAAGATTCCCGGTCTGACCAACCTATGGGTCCCGCCCATTCGCAATCGCATCGATATGTTGGCCACCGGCATCAAGAGCCCGATTGGGATCAAGGTCTCCGGACCCGATGTGGAGCAGATCGAGCGCCTGAGCCAGCAGATCGAGCAGGTGGCCAAGACTGTGCCCGGCGTGAGTTCGGCACTGGCCGAACGCGTCACGGGTGGGCGCTATGTCGATGTACAGGTGCGCCCGGAAATCGCTGCACGTTACGGATTCACTCAAGGCCAACTCCAGCAACTGATTGCCACGGTCGTTGGCGGTGATCCAATCGGGGAAACGATCGAGGGGCGCGAACGCTATCCCATCGTCTTGCGCTACCCCCGTGGCCAGCGTGACTCGTTGCAGGCCTTGCAGGATCTGCCGCTGATCGCGCCAGGCGGTGTGCAACTGACCTTGAGCCAGGTGGCGGAGCTGTCAATCAGCCCAGGCCCGCCGATGCTCAAGAGCGATAACGGCCGGTTGGTGGGCTACATCTACGTGGATGTGGCCGATCGCGACTTGGGATCGGTGGTCCAGGACCTGCAAGCCGCGGTGCAGACCCAGGTGAGTTTGCCTGCCGGCTATGGTCTGGCGTGGTCGGGGCAGTACGAGTATCTGCAACGGGCTTTGGCACGCCTGCAATGGGTGGTGCCCGCGGCGTTGGCGATCATCTTCCTGGTCATCTGGATGGTGTTTCGCCGGCTTAGCGATGTATCCATCATCCTGCTCAGCTTGCCCTTGGCGTTGGTGGGCGGTTTCTGGTTGATCTGGGGGCTGGGCCATGCGATTTCGGTGGCCAGCATGATCGGATTCATCGCCCTGGGCGGCGTTGCGGCTGAGTTCGGCGTCATCATGCTGCTGTACCTGCGTCATGCCTGGGAGCAGCGCTTGGCCAGCGGTGCGCCGGAAGATGTGTCTACCCTGCAAGAGGCTATCTACGAAGGCGCCGTGCAACGGGTGCGCCCGAAGGCGATGACGGTAGCCGTCATCCTGGCCGGGTTGTTTCCGCTTTTCGTCGGTGCCGGTGCCGGCTCGGAGGTCATGCAACGTATCGCCGCGCCGATGCTGGGTGGCATGCTCACCGCACCGGTGCTCTCTATGGTGGTGATTCCCGCAGCGTTCTATCTAGTGCGGCGACGTGGATTGCGCGCGGCGCGGGGCGACCAATGAGAGACAGACTGAGCACTTGAGGTAAGTCCCCACAAAAAGACGCCAGTCATGGAAGAAGTCATGACTGGCGTCAAAGGGGAGAGTACCGCCTACATGCTTACTTATCAGTGCCCGGCGTGCGGGGAAATCTCAAAGCTCAGCGACGCCCGATCCGACACAAAATCCAAACCCTTTTGTGTAGAGGGCACAATGTGATTGGTGTGGATGTACCAGGTCTTGGCGGTGGTCACCTGGAAACTGGCTTGGCCTTGGGCATCGGTGCGCAGGAGCGTAGCGCTACCGTGCCCACCCTTGACCGGTGCGTCAGCACGATGACCGACGTACACGCGTAGGTTGGGCACTGGCGTGCCCTGCTGCAGCACCTGGAACGACAGCTGTTCGCCGACCTTCACGCTTCCAGG
Organism: Stenotrophomonas sp. GD03819; assembly: GCF_029841665.1. Taxonomy (NCBI): domain Bacteria; kingdom Pseudomonadati; phylum Pseudomonadota; class Gammaproteobacteria; order Lysobacterales; family Lysobacteraceae; genus Stenotrophomonas; species Stenotrophomonas sp. GD03819. The sequence continues at coordinate 89,448 of NZ_JAOCEW010000002.1, read as the reverse complement.
ATTGCGGGCCAAGCGGATCTCCAGCGGATAGCCCAGCGAGGCAGCGAAATCGTCGGTCAGTTTTGTGCCCACCTGTCCAATGGTACGAGCATGCTTGGTATAGCTATAGGTGACCCCTTTGGGAAACTTGCTCGCATCATAGGTGGCCAGGGTATCGGGCAAGTCTTCCAACTCCAGGTACTTGCCGAACTCGCTGGCCGTACGCGTGCTGGTGGAGGCCATCGTCGAGACCCCCAGCAGATAGGTGCCCTCGCCCGCCGGATGCACGGTGAGCTGGCTCTGCTTGCCGACCTCTTTCCAACTGGCCAAGTCCGGTGCAGCCTTAGCGCCGCCCTGACTCAGCGAAACGTCCTGTAGACGCGCTCGGGTGACTGCACCTGCACTTTCATCGAAGGTGCCATTGTTCACCAACGCTGTGTTCGCCTCGCCCGCTGCGGTGCCAGGCTTGGAGAAAGCGACAAACAGGTCGTGCGCACCGGCACTGCCGGCCACAGCGAACAGCAGTAGTGTGGCGGATAGTTGCGTGTTTCTCATGATGTGTAGCTCCTCGTGATCGTGGCTTACCAGTGGTAACCAAAGCGGACATTCCAGCGACGACCCAGCAAGTCGTACGTCATGGTGTCGGTGTCGGTGTTGGGGTTGTTCTTCACGAACGGCGCCTTCTTATCGAGCACTTTTTCAACGCCGGCGGAGATATCCCACTTCTTCTTGATGCCGTAGCTCAGTTGCAGGCTGTGGTACACCACGCTGGACACATGCGAGCCGATCGTGTCGGGCACGGCGATGATGTCGTCCGCGCTGCCGATGTACTGCGCCGAATAGACGCCGGTCCAACGGTTCTTGCCCATACGCAGTGAGCCCAAGCCACGCCACTGGGTGTAGCTACCCAAGCCGCTGGTGATCTTGCCGGCGTACTCAATGGTGGTGGCCCCGGGCGTGAGCGCCCCCAACCCACGCGGGGTGAGTCTGGAGGTCCTGGAAGCCCTGCTGGATCTGGTCATGGCCTCGGGCAAGGTACGTGTGGTCGACGTGGCGGAACTGTGTCCGCCCCTGGATCCGGATCAAGCCACCGCACGTGTGGCCGCGCGTTTGATCCACCGAATGGTCAGTGCGCAGGCTCAGTGAAGTGATATCGGCTGGCAAAAGGCAGTGAGCTAATGGGAACGCTCAGCCAGCAACTGCTTCATTTGCGCGATCTCCTGTGTCTGCGAGGTAATAATGTCCTGGCAGAGCTTCACCAACTCAGGATCCTTCAGACGATTCTCCTCACACATCAGGATGGCGCCAGCGTGGTGGGGAATCATCGAACGGATGAACTGTTTGTCAGTGACCGCTGCTTGAGTGCGAATGCCCCACCAGCAGAACAGCATGAACGCCACCGTCAGACCAGCCAGAATCAGATTGCGTCGGCGATCGGGGTACATGCTGGACATTAGCCACAGCTCGATCAGCAGCATGGGAGCGGCCATCAGGCCCGCCATGTAGAACTGGTTCACGTTGTTATAGACGTTAGCCCACTGATCGACCATTGCGTACATCAATGCGTACATGGCCACGAAAGACAGGCCCATCATCAACAACAGGCGGCCGTAATGGCCTTGATGCCCTTGTTGTGCCTGGTGGGCAGGTTGGTGTGAGGCGTGCGGTTTTGCGTGCTGGGACTGCGGGTCTTGCGCGTTTTCGTGCGTACCGTGCGAAGAGGACATAACAATCTCCGTGGGAATGGCAGAACGGCGGAAGAACCCGCGAACTGTTGGAACAGCTCCCGGGCTGAGAACACTTACATACCCTTGCCGGCAGCGAATTCCTGCGGGCTCAGCTTGCCATCTTTGTTGCTATCGAGCATGCCAAAGTGCGGCGCCAGCTTGTGCTTGGCCAGTTCTTCCTTGGACAGCGAGCCGTCCTTGTTGGCATCGAGCTTGGTGAAATCGGCATCGGCCGCCGCCGGCTTGTGCTGACCGTGGTCGGTGGTGGGCGTGGTGGTCTGGCCGCCGGCGAAGGCCGCGCCCGCCATCAGGAACAAGGCCATCATCGAGAGGGAGGCATAACGCTTCATTGCAGTACTCCTTGTGGGATATGAGCCATCAGTGACAGGAATGGCCGCGCGCAGGCTCATCGGCGCGGTCAGGGTGGGGGGTGGCAACAACGGTGGAGCCGGACAAACGCAGGGCATTGGTGACCACCGAAACCGAGCTCAGGCTCATGGCCAGGGCCGCCATCATCGGACTGAGCAAAAGGCCGAAGCTGGGATACAGCAAGCCGGCGGCGATAGGCACGCCGATGGCGTTGTAGACGAAGGCGAAGCCCAGGTTCTGCTTCATATTGGCCACCGTCAAAGACGAGATGGCACGGGCTTGCACGATGCGCCTCAAATCACCCTTGACCAGGGTGAGCTGGGCGCTGGACATGGCCACATCCGTGCCCGTCCCCATCGCGATGCCCACATCGGCTGCCGCCAGGGCCGGCGCATCGTTGATGCCATCGCCAGCCATGGCCACGCGACGACCCTGGGCTTTGAGTTGCTGGACCAGGTCGGCCTTGTCCTGCGGCTTGACGCCACCACGCACATCCTCGATGCCCAGCGTGCGCCCCACGGCCTCGGCCGTCGCCTGTGCGTCACCGGAGGCCATCACCACGTGCAGGCCATCGGCACGTAGCAGGTTCAAGGCAGGCAAGGTCGTGGCTTTGATGGGATCAGCCACCGCAATGGCGCCGGCCAACCGACCATTGACCGCCAGGAACATCACGCTAGCGCCTTCTTTCCGAAGACGCTCGGCGCTGCTTTGCAAAGGTGCTACATCGGCGCCAACCGACGCCATCAGGCTTTGGTTGCCGAGCACGACATCCTGATCGGACACGCGCCCGCGGACGCCTTGGCCGGTGAGCGAATCAAAATCTTGGGCGGCCACCAGGTTCAAGCCACGTCGCTGGGCTTCAGCCACGATGGCCTCGGCCAAGGGGTGCTCACTGCCCTGCTCCAAGCTGCCGGCCAAACAAAGGATCTGATCGGCGTCGAAGCCGGCGTTGGAGAGCGTGTCGCGAAAGGCTGGACGCCCCTCGGTCAACGTACCGGTCTTGTCCACGATCAACGTGTCGATCAGACGTAGCTGCTCGATCGCCTGAGCATCGCGGAACAGGACCCCGACCTGCGCAGCGCGGCCAGTGGCGACCATGATCGACATGGGGGTAGCCAAACCCAAGGCACACGGGCAAGCAATGATCAGAACCGATACGGCATTGAGGACGGCAAAGGTCCAGGACGGTTCGGGTCCAAACAGACCCCATCCGAAGAACGTGAGCACCGCCGTGGCCAGCACGGCCAGGACAAACCAGTACGCCACCTTGTCCGCCATACGCTGCATCGGCGCGCGGGAGCGCTGGGCTTGGGCTACCAACTGCACAATCTGCGCCAGTACCGTCCCGGATCCGACTTTGTCCGCCCGGATGACTAAGGCGCCCGTCCCGTTGAGCGTGGCGCCTATAACGTGATCACCGACAGCCTTCTCCACCGGAATGGGTTCACCGGTCAGCATCGACTCATCGACACTGGCGCGGCCTTCGATGACTTCCCCATCGACCGGCACCTTCTCGCCCGGTCGTACGCGAAGCAGATCACCCACGTGCACGTGATCCAGCGCAACGTCCTCTTCGCCCCCATCGGGTTTGACGCGGCGAGCCGTCTTGGGCGCCAATCCCAGCAGGGACTTGATGGCCGCCGAGGTTTTGGAACGCGCCCGCAGTTCCAGCAGCTGTCCGAGCAGGGTGAGCGAGACGATGACCGCTGCCGCCTCGAAGTAGACCCCTACCCGTCCATGCTCGCGGAAAGAGTCCGGAAACAGGTCCGGTGCCACGGTGGCCACCACGCTGTAGCCAAACGCGGCGGCCACGCCGATGCCGATCAGCGTCCACATGTTGGGGCTGCGATTGCCGATGGACTGTAGGCAGCGCTCAAAGAAAGGCCACCCCGCCCAGAGCACCACCGGGGCGCTCAGCACGAGCTCAATCCAGGTGCGCGCCTGCGTGGACAAGCCGGGCAGACGGTGTCCCAGCATGGCCAAGACCAGGACGATCAACGTCAAAGGCAACGTCCACCAGAACCTTCGGGTGAAATCGCGTAACTCTGGATTGTCGTCCTCCTCCAGCGAGGGCATCTCCGGCTCCAGCGCCATGCCGCAGATCGGACAGGTGCCGGGACCTGGCTGACGAATCTGCGGATGCATCGGGCAGGTGTAGACCGTGGCGTGGGTACCGCTGGGTTGGGCCACCGCTGCTGGGGCGGTCACTTCAACTTGCTGGGGAGCATCGTCCGTATAGCGGACGGGATTGGTGATGACCCGTCCATCCGCAGCCTCGACAGGGGCTGCGCCTGCAGAATGGTGATGGTCATGGGACGACGGTGAGTTCATGCCGATGCTCGCTTTAGTGGGGATGGACTGCCAAGGCAGTGTGCCATTGCGGGTTACACAGCTATTCGGGGCTGAGCGTCCCGAGCACTGAAACAACAATCAGGATCAAGATGGCCAGCGCGGCCTCAGCCGTAACACTCTGCCGCAAAGCCCGCACCTCCTGCGCGGGATCTCCGCTGGTCAGCGCTCGTTCCAAGCGCGGCACCAGCGTCCATCGGTGCAGCGCTCCCAAACCCAGCATTCCAGCGAACAGGGCCAGTTTGAAAAGCAGCAACTTCCCGTAGGTGCTCTGGAACAGGGCCGAAAACGACCACGCGGTGAGATCCCCGTAGTGCGCGATGCCGGACACGATGAGCGCACCAACGAAGATCGTTCCCAGCGTCGAAAAACCATGCAGAAAGTCATGCGTTGATCGCAGACGCCCGCTGCCGTTCGTCTCTTTGCCGCGCAGCAGCATGGCAAGGAACATCAGGACCGCTGCGATCCAGCCGCCTGCCGCGAGAAGATGGACGATGCCTGCAGCAAGCCGGACCGCGCCTGCCAAGCCCTCGCCAGCGGCGGCGTGGCCGTTCCATGCCAGCGAAGCGAGTGCGCCGCCCGCCAGCATCGCCCCCAGCGGGAAGGCGGTCTCCACCTTCCCGCGGCGACGATGCCATCCGAGCACGAACATCAGGGCGACCAGCAGCGCGCCTCTCGCCATGGCTGCCCGGCCCGCGGACGTCTCGAGCAGATACCAGCCAAGCGATGCGCGATCAACCTCGGCAAGCGGCATTCCCATGATGCCCGCGGTCTTGAAGACGACATCGAGCCCGGTGAGCACGAGACCGGCTACGGCACCCGCCAATAGAACGCCCATGAGTGACCACCCGGCCAAGGCGTCGGCGAGTGCCGATCGACGCGACCCGTACCAACCGAAGAGTGGAACCCCGAAAAGAACCATGATGACAAGGTATTCCAAGAATCTCAGTGCATAAGCCGACAGGTCGAACATTCGCGACTCCTCAGCGCACCGTGAAGCTGAAGCTGCCCGGCATGGGGTGGTTGTCACCACCGACGGCGCGGTATTCCACGGTATAGACGCCCGGAGCCAGCGGTCCAGGCAACTTGGCACGCAGGGTCTTGCCGTTGTTGACGATCTCGGTCGTGAAATTCTCGATCGGCATGGTGGAACTGCCGTGCTTCATGAGCAACTTGAGACGCGACGCCCGCGGAATCAATGTCTCGTTGAACACGAGATCGATCTGGCCTGGCGAGGCCACCACCGCATTTGCCGCCGGTGTGGACTGCTGCAGCGCGGCGTGGGCGTGCGCGACCTGCAGCGAAAACTGCCCGGCCGCGATTGCGAGGACGAGCGCGAAGGAGCGAATGACGTTGGACGACTTCATATGGATAAATCCTCATTGGAATGTGATGCAAAGCCCGTTCGGGAGGGGCCGCGCTGTGTTCGATGCGACAAGCGTTAGATGTCGGACTGTCACTGAAACCACGATTTGTCGGATTTTCTTGATACTTCCGCTTTCGCGAGACGAGGATCCCACCGGCTCAGGCGGGATCCTCGACGCATTACGCTGCCATGGCGCTGCAGCTTTCCGCGCAGCGGCGACAAACTTCGGCGCAGCGCGTCATCTCAGGGTCGTTCATGGCGTCGCATGCATCGGCGCACTGGCGGCAGATCTCCGCGCAGGCACCGCAAACCACGTCGTGAACGCTGGCACCGCGCAGCATCGCGTCGGCACTGGTTGCGCAGGTATCGGCACACGTCGCCAACAGCGCGATGTGCTCCGGGGCCGCGTGAACACCTCCTTTGGTCAGGCAGTAGTTGATGGTCTCCAGGCAGATCGCATGGCATTGCGTGCAGTTGTCGATGCACTCGTTCATGGCCTGGGGCCGGTGTGCTGCGGAATGGTGAGTCATGTAGTTCTCCTTCTTCCTCGCGGGCGAGAATCGGCGCGCCCGCAACACCGTCCCCTGTTGCTGCGACGGATCAGTGCTGTGCGAACGGTTCAGTGGTTCCGTCGCGATGTATCAGCTCGACCGTGAACGGCTGCTGGCGTCCCTCCGGGACCTCCATGCCCGGAGAACCAAGCGGCATCCCTGGGAGGACCAGGCCGCGTGCGTTCGGCTTTTCTTCGAGGAGACGCTTGATGTCCGCGGCCGGAACGTGGCCTTCGATGACGTATCCGCCGATCTCGGCCGTGTGGCAGGAGCCCTTTGCATAGGGGACACCCAACCGCTCCTTGACCAGACCCAGGTCATCCATGTCGTGCACATCCACGGTGAATCCCGCCTTCTGCACGTGGTCGATCCAGACACCGCAGCACCCGCAGGTCGGGGTCTTGTGGACGGTCATGCGTGGCAGGGCTGCTGGAGTCGCGTCGGCTGATTGGACGACAACCTGTGCGGAGGGCGAGGTTGTGGGTTGCGCGGATGAAGCATCCTGGGTGCAAGCACCCAGACCAGCCACGGCAAGGACCACAAAAGTCAGACGGTGCAATGTGAGCGTAGTCATTTCAATCTCTCGACTCAGCGCTTGGTCCGCGAGGACCAGTGGATGTGGACGATCCGCCAGCCGTCCGCGGTCTCCTTCAGCACCATCGTCTCGTCGCTCTGGACGGTCAGTGGCTGGCCGTCCTTCTGGGCATGCAACTCGCTTTCGGTTCCGACCCACGCGAACTCGCCAGCGGCTCGTGCGCGCTGACGGAGCAGCTGGCGATGGGCGCCCTTGAGGAACGCCGCATCGCTGACTGCGTGATGGCCCATGTATTCCTCGCGGCTGCGTTCGGCGCCCCCGGACTCGAGGATGAGAACGTCGGCAGCGAGCAGGGCTTCGACCGTGGCCAGATCGCCGCTAGACAGGGCCCTGTTGAAACGCTCCGCTACGGCGACCGCGGCCTCTGCAGTGACTGGGACGTCGACGTCCGCAGATGCCGCGGCAGCGGGGTGATGTGCGTGCGGCTGTGTCGCCTGCGCCATTGCGGGGGACACGACGGCCAGTGCCAGTGCGAGGGTGAACGAGATTGCTGTTGCGTTCATTGCGTGGGCTCCAAGAAGATCAATGGGGGTGCGCATGGCCGTCATCGGCCACGGGCGTGTGTGGTGCAGGGTGCGACTCCACCTTGCCGTCGGGATGGCCGTGGCTCACCAACCCGACTTCCGTGTCGCTGGGTGTCGGGCCGTGGTGATCGTCGTCCACGCCCGGCGGGTGCGCATGCGGCATGGAGTTGTTGCCCGGCTCGAATAAGGCAGGGTGATCCTCGGCCTTTTCGTCGTCATGGTGGCCTTGCGTCTCGCCGCCGCCATGCGAATGGCCCTCGCTGCTGTCGACAAGTTCCTTGTACGCAGTCGCGTCCAGCGTGGGCAACTTCTGCAGGAAGGCCGACATGTTCCATATGAACTCATCGTCCATGCTGCCGCCCCAAGCGGGCATGCCGCTGGCCTTGATGCCGTGCTTGATCACCCAGAACGCCTCAGCTGGAGCGACCGGCTGTTTGCTTAGGTTCGGTGGCGCGGGGTACAGGCCCTTGCTCATCTCGGTGGCCGCCGCGTCTGGTGAAAGATGGCAGGTCACGCACATGGCGTTGTAGTTGCCCGCACCCTGGCGGATACGCTCAGGATCATCAAGGTTCGTGGGTAGCTGAAGCTTGGCGGCGCGCACCTCAATGGAACGCTCGCGCGCCGTTTCAAGTAGCGCATACACCGGGCGACTATGCGGATCGTCGGCGGCCACGTTGTACACGCCCAGAGAGAGCGTGGCGGTTGCGACCACCGCAACCAATGCCACGCCGGCACCGAGCCATACCCACATCTTTTTGTTGGATTTCATTGTCAGTTCCCCTTAGAACCAGGTACGAAGGCCGATGACCAAGCGCGTGTCTTCAAAGGACTCGCCATGCTCGCGTCGCATGTCTGCGGTATTGCCAAACGCGCGCTCGTACACCACGCCGATGTAGGGAGCGAACTTTCGGGTGAACTCATAGCGAAGTCGTAGCCCCGCCTCAGCGGCACTCAGACCCGAACCTATCCCGCGCAATGGATCGTTCTTGCCATAGGCGGTGACTTCCACCAGCGGCTGCAAGATCAGCCGGTTGGTTAGCAGCAATTCGTACTCGGCCTCGACATTGGCGGCAGTCTGGCCCCCTTCGCCGAGATAGGCTGTGGCGGACACTTCGAACTTCATCGGCGCCAAGCCCTGTACACCGATAGCGGCGAAGTTCTGCGATGCCCCAGGCTTGAAGTCATGACGCACACCGGCCACCACATCCCACCACGTGGAGATACTGCGGCCGTAAAGCACTTCCAGATCAGCCGACTCGGTCTGACCATCCGTGCGTTCGCCTTCACTGCGGAGCCAGACGCGATTGAGGTCCGTACCGATCCAGCCCTGGCCCTCCCAGCCCAGCCCGGTGCCCGGATCGGCATCCCAGGTTTCCAGGCGATTGAGCAGCACGTAGCTCTTGATCGAGTTGTCATGCACCGGATGCGCGTGTTCCGGCGCGATGGCCGCCTTGCGATCCGCGTCCGTCACCGCGGGAATCGGGGTGCGCGGCTGCGTTGGCGCTGCAGGCCCGTGTCCCATCTGACTGTGGTCCATGCCCTCCATCGATTGCATTCCCGCTTCTGGTGTAGCGGGCGCGGGCGAATCATGGCCCATCTGCGAATGGTCCATCCCCTGCATCGCAGGCGTGGCCGTGCCGGAGGTGTCGGCTGCAGCGGGCTGTGCCATCTGACTGTGATCCATGCCCTGCATCGACTGCGCCTGCGCTGTGGGCGCCGCAGGTGTGCTCGCGGGCGAGCCGTGCCCCATCTGCGAATGGTCCATGCCCTGCATGGCAGGCTCGGCTGCGTTAGCCTGCGGCTCGGCGTGGCCCATCGCCGCATGATCGATCGTCGCTTCGCTCGTCTTGGCCGGTGTTGCAGGCTTTTGGGCTGGCGCAGGTTTTGATGTCGGTGCCTGATGTGCAGAGTGATCCTGAGTCTGGGTCTGCGCGCCCTGCTCCATCTGCATGGAGCCGTGCTGCATAGATTGGGCGCTGGCCGCATTGGCCAGGGCCAGCGAGATAGCCGTCAGCGCAGTCAGGGTGGTATCGCGTCTATTGATGTTCATTCGTCGACCCTCACCGTGCGCATCATTCCGGCTTCCATGTGATAAAGCAGGTGGCAATGGAACGCCCAGCTGCCCAACGCATCGGCACGCACGCGATACGTGCGTCGGCTACCTGGCGGCATATCCACCGTGTGCTTGCGCACCATGAAGTTGCCGTTGTCGTCCTCCACGTCACTCCACATGCCGTGCAAATGGATGGGATGGGTCATCATCGTGTCGTTAACCAATACGATGCGCATACGCTCGCCGTAGTTCAGCCGCAGCGGCTCGACATCGGAAAACTTCTGACCGTTGAAGCCCCAGGAGAATTTCTCCATGTGTCCGGTCAGATGCAGCTCGATCTCGCGACCGGGGTCGCGTCCGTCAGGGTCTTCAAAGGTGCTCTTGAGCATGGAATACGTCAGCACATGACGGCCGTTATCGCGCAGGCCATTGCCCGGATCATCCAAGCGCGAACTCACGCTCATGGCTTGGTTGTCCAACAGGGGATTGTTGGTCTCGCTAGCAGGGTGTGATTGCATGCCCCCGTGCTGCATGCCTGCCATGGCACCATCGCCGGCGGCGGGCATCGCATGGCCTGCATGGGCCGAGGTCGCGTTACCGCTGACAGGTGGGGTCATGCCAGGCATGCCCATGGCCGCACCACAGCCGCCTTCCATGCCCTTGCTGCCGCCAGACATATCCATCGACCCATGATCCATGCCCATGTCTGCCATCGTCAGCAGCGGCCGGGGATCCACAGACGGAACGGGCGCGCGTAATCCTTCGCGCACAGCGAGCGTGCCGCTGATGTAGCCGGTGCGACCGGAGTCTTGGGCAAAGATGGTGAATGCGTCCTGCCCGGAGGGCTCCACGATCACATCGAAGGTTTCTGCTACCGCGATGCGGAACTCGTCGACGGAAACCGGATGGACATACAAGCCATCTGCCGCCACCACGGTCATCTTCAGCCCCGGAATACGCACATCGAAGTACGTCATGGCAGAGCCATTGATGAAACGCAGGCGCACCTTCTCGCCACTGCGGAACAAACCGGTCCAGTTGCCCAGTGAGGTCGTGCCGTTCATCAGGTAGGTGTAGGTGTTGGCGTTGACGTCGGACAGGTCCGTGGGCGTCATCCGCATCACGCCCCACATCTTGCGATCTTCCAACGTGGCCGACAGGCCGTTGCGCTTCACATCGCGCGCAAAATCGCCGACCGTGCGCTTGTAGTAATTGTCATGGCCCGGCATCTTCTTCAAACGATCGAACAGGGCCGTCGGGTCCAGGTCTGTCCAATCGCTCAGCATCACGACGTAGTCGCGATCGAAACTGAAGGGCTCCGGCTCCAATGGGTCGATGACGATCGGGCCATAGAGCCCGGCTTGTTCCTGGAACCCTGAGTGGCTGTGGTACCAGTAGGTTCCGCCCTGATGCAGGGTGAACCGGTAGTGGTAGGTCTCACCACGTCCGATACCGTCAAAGCTCAGACCCGGCACGCCGTCCATGTTGGCCGGCAAAATGATGCCGTGCCAATGGATGGAGGTGTCCGCGCCATGGATGGAGTTAGCGGGCAATGCATTAGAGACGCGCAAGTTGACCGTGGTGCCTTCCCGCCACCGCAGCAACGGCGCCGGAACGGACCCGTTGACCGTGATCGCGGTGCGGGTCTTGCCGGTGAAGTTCATCGGCGTCTCGCCAATGGTCAGGTCAAACTCAGTGCCCGATAGTACGTTGGGTTGTCCCGGCCCCTTGAGCGCCCAACTGGCTTTGGGCCAGAAACCTAATCCTGCGACTGCGCCTCCCAAGGCCAAGCCTTGGACAAATCGCCGCCGCGAAGGCAGCAGCGGTCCACCGCGTGGACCACGAAAATCATCATGCGACATGAAAATGCTCCAAGCGTCGTGTTGCCACCGGCGGGCGGTGGTACAGAGCGGGCGGCTGGCCTAAACAGGCATGCAAGCCACACCAACGGCGCCATTGCGGCGCCTAGGGACGCTTAGCCGATCGGTGGTCGGATCAGATGAGGCAAGGCAGGTGCCGCATGCCCTAGGGGCAGCGGCATGACATCCAGGCCCAAGGCCAGTTGCACCGAAACATGCAGGCGCGCAGGAAGTGCGCTCGCGCAAGCGTGTACGCAGGCGCACCGGCACGCAGAAGACTTGCAACAGTCGGGACCGGCATGGTCGCCATGCCCAGTGCCAGCCTTTTCAATCGATGTGGCATCGGGATGATGCTCAGCACTGTGATGGGCGAAGCAGTCTTCGTCGACTTGCACCGCGGCAGCCACTTCGCTGGCCTGCTCTTCCATGACCGGGTTCATACTGACGGACGCAAACGCCGACCACGCGCCGTTAAGCACGAGCATGGCGATCAGGAACAGTCGCAGTAGAAGTGAGGAGGCTGACACGGGCGACATGGTATATCACTTTAGACAAGGCGCGTGTGTATCGGTCGTGAACAAAATCTCAAGTAAGCCTGAGATGTCGCGACTTGTCAGTCGCACTAGCCGCGGACACTGCAGCTCCCTCCAGAAGCGCCCAAAGGGCGGGTTGAGGCGAAGAGTTGCCCATAGGGCGAGCGCTTGTTCGGTTTACTTCTCGGGCGTGGCCTCGATCAGCTTCACCAACTCGCGCTTCTGCTGCTTGCTTAGCGAGCCCCAGCGCAGGAGCAACTTGGCCAGCAGATCATCGTCGGTGTAAAGGAAGGCGGCGGGGATCCCCAACGCTTGGGCCAACCGCTCAGCAATCTCCAGCATGGGCTCGTGCTTGCCACGCTCGTACTGGTTGATTCGGGGGCTGGCCACGTGAGGATCCAGACCGGCCCGGATGCCCAACTCCTTCTGCGACAAACCCGTGTGCAGGCGGGCTTGTTTGAGGCGTCGAGCGAAGGTCGGTGTTGAGTCGACGGACAAAGTCACGCGCGCACCCCATGGAGACCCCATAAGGATGGCGGATGTACCCAGCCTTGCATACTAAGATACTCTTAGCTTTGAGGCAACCGGCGACACCGGTAGCGCCGCCCCCCCCCCCAGGAGCCACGCCGCTCCCTCATCCCCGGAAACCGCATGCCCGGAACCTCGTCAATGACGCCATCTGGGGTCGCCAGCATCGAGGAGTTGGGCCTTCGTGGCACCCTTTTCCTAGCCGCACTGTTAGCCGCGCAGCTACGACGCCTACCGGTGGCGCCCACACGCCGCTCCACCTTGCTGGTGCTGGACACGCTGCGAGACTTGGCCTTGATCCAAGTTCCCTGGCCAGCGGATCGATGGCAGATCCGCCCCGATGCCGAGGTCACGCCCATCGAAGATCCGCAATGTGCTTTCGCCTGGTCTACCCACGAGCGCAGGCACCTGCTCCCGGTGCTGGAAGACCAACTCGGCGATATGGCACACGATGTAGACTTGGCGGACGCGAAACTGGAGCTGTGGGATGAACTTGCACTCTGGGAGACCGAGCAGTTTCTGGAGCAGCAATTGCTCAAACATCACTTCGACCCAGGCTGGGCACGTGATGTGGGGTTCGTCTTTCAATCCGGACCGCGGGGCTTGCCGATCGCGCGGTGGCGTTACTGCTGCTGGGCGGCGGTACGCCAAGGTGCCTCGGTGGCGATGCGTCTTGGCGTGCACGACAGCGCCCATGTGCGGGAAGCCATCTTTCAGGAGGTCCAGAAGCGCCTGCGCTACCTGATGACCAGTTCGCCCGAGCAAGGCATGTTCAAGCCCTATCATTTGGCACCGGAGTCCTCAGTAGCCAAACTGTTTGTAGATTGGGTCGTCCCTATGGAATGGGCGTACTGGACAGGTGAGCGCCACCCCAGCCGCTAGCAGACAAACGAGCAGCCTCGTCAGTCGGCTCCCCCATCTTGCGCATGGCCGCGCCGAGTTTTCTTCACCGCATTTTGTGCTGGCGTCAGTTGATTCAGTAGAGGCTCTAGCGCTTCAAGACGTGCATTGGCACGCAACGCATCGGCTTCAGCGCTCTCGCGGCGCTCACGCTCCCGCGCAAGGGTGTCTTGAACTTGAGCTAGCTCGTTGCGCATGGTATCCAAGGTCTTGGCGTCAGTCTTCCAGCGCTCCTGCAGTGCCAAATAGTCCGTCGCGGTCTGGCGCAACGCCACGACCTCGCTGTGTTGGCCTTCGTGGGCCTGTCGTAGCTGGGCAAGCTCACGCTCAATCCGCCCGTGGCGCTCCAGCCATTGACCATTGTCGCGGTTCAGCACCAACAGCTCCTGATTCTTCGCGCCCAAGGCTTCATTGGCCTGACGTAAGGCTACTTGCAGCTCTTGGACCTGATGCTCGTGACGGCGAAGCTCTTGCTCACGCTGCTCTTTGGTTGAAGTGCGGTAGTGCTCAAGCGCTTCCCGGGCATGGGCATGCTTGTCCTCCAGAGAACGCGTATGCGCCTCATGATCAGCCAGCCGCACCGTCATGCCAGCGATGCGCTCGTTCAACTGGGCGATTTCCGCGATCCTGTCACCTAGATTCTGTTGAAGGAGGGCGTGAGCAGCTTGCTCTTGGTGCAGGCTTGCTTCGGTGCGCTGCAGCCGACTGCTCAAGGCGGCAGCCTCCTCTTGGGCACCGGAAAGCGCCTGTTGCCGACTGTGGAGCTCAGCCTGATGGCGCTCACGCTCCTGGGTGAGGATGGCCTCTGCTTCCTCCTGGAGCCGCGAGGCCAAGCGCGCAACCAAGTCCTGCAAAGCATCACTAACGGCTACCGTCCTCGCCGGACCGCCGCCTTCCTCTCCTTCCAGTTCACGCAAGTAGCGGTGGATCGTGGTCTTGGAGCCCGTGTTGCCCAAGGCCACTCGCACCGCGTCGACTGACGGCTTCTTGCGTTGGGCCAGCAGCGCGTCGCGCGCCTTCTGAACGTCACTCTTATAGAGTCCTGCGCGCGCCATCGTGCCACCTCACTTTATTTCGTAATGTATTACATACCATGTAATTACATACTATTAAAGCAGGTAGACGACCGCTCGTCGGCGAAAATAGTTATACGGGATAATATTGAATTATCCCGCGTAAGGCGGATTCTGACCCTTCCCGGCGTCCCAAGCAGTACGAAACCGCCCAGGGCCGGCGATCGCTGGGTAGTATGGCCCAGAGCGGAAAGGAGGCCAGCCAGGGTGCAGGCAGGCTCCGCCACCGAGCCCGTTGGCCATCATAGGACTGTGCATGCCGATCGAACGTATCGTCATCGACAACTTCAAGTCGTTTCGCCATCTGGACCTGCCCCTCAATGCCCACATGAACCTGGTGGTGGGCGACAACGAGGTCGGTAAATCCACCCTGCTGGAGGCCATCCACGCGGTGGTCACCGGCCAGCTGCATGGGCGCAATCTTGCCTACGAGCTCACGCCCTACCTGTTCCACCAGCCCACGGTGCAGGAGTACTTGGGAGCGCTTGCCACGGGCACGCCGGCCTCGCCGCCACGGATCTCCATCGAAGCCTATCTGGGCGCCGACGCCGCGCTGGCGTCGTTACGCGGCACCAACAACTCCCTGCGTCTGGATACCGCCGGCATCCGGCTGCTGGTCGAGCTCAACGACGACTACCGCGAGGAGTTCAACGCCTACCTGCAGCAGCACCAGGGCGCGGTCAGCCTGCCGGTGGAGTACTACACGGTGCGCTGGTACTCCTTCGCCAACAATGGCGTCACCGCCCGTAGTATTCCGTTCGACTCGACCATCATCGACACGCACGGCATCAAGACCTTGTCCGGTGCCGATCGCTATATCGCCGGCATCATCGAGCAGGCACTGACGCCTGCGCAGCGCGTCTCGCTGTCGCTGAGCTTCCGCCGCATGCGGCAGAGCTTTTCCGAAGAAGCGGATGTGGCAGCGATCAATGCCTACTTGACCGAGCACACCGGGGACATCAGCCACAGGGCATTGACGGTAGGCGTGGACACATCGCCGCGCTCAACGTGGGAAACCAGCCTGTCACCCTACCTGGATGAGCTCCCGTTCACCCAGGCCGGCAAGGGCGAGCAAAGCGCGGTGAAGATGAAGCTGGCGATGCACGCGGCCGGCGCGGCTCACGTGCTGCTGATCGAGGAGCCGGAGAACCATCTGTCCTATTCCAGCATGACCCAGCTGATCGACAAGATTGCGGCCCTCTCCACCGCCCAGCAGGTGATCATCGCCACCCACAGCAGCTTCGTGTTGAACAAGCTGGGCGTGGACAACGTGATCCTGTTCAGCGCGCAAGGCCAGATGAAGCTGGACCAGCTGCCCAGCGATACCCACGACTATTTCATGAAGCTGCCGGGCCACGACACGCTGCGGTTGATCCTGGCCAAGCAGGCGATCCTGGTGGAAGGCCCTTCCGACGAACTGATCGTGCAGCGTGCCTACAGTGACCATCACGGCGTGGCGCCGATGGCTCACGGCGTAGACATCATTTCGGTCAAGTCGTTGGCATTCAAACGCTTCTTGCAGATTGCCGATCGACTGAGGATTCAGGCCAAGGTGATCACCGACAACGACGGTGATATCGCAGTTGTGCAAGAGCGCTATGCCGAGCACATCAACGCGATCTATTACGATTCCGACGAGAGCGCCCCTTCGCTGGAAGAGCAGCTGATCAAAGCCAACTCGCTGGCCGAACTCAATACCGTGCTGGGCAAGGCCTTTGCCGATGAGGTGGCGCTGCTCAAGTACATGAAGGGCCATAAGACCGATACGGCCTTGGCGATTTTCAATAGCCCGCACTCGATCAGGTTCCCGGACTATGTCCAGCGTGCCATCACCTAACCGGGTCCTGCTCTCGGCAGCCGGCTCGGGCAAGACCACGTTGCTGGTCCGGCAGGCCTTGGAGCGACCTGAGCGCCGCATCGCGATTGTCACCTACACGCTGGAAAACCTGGAAGAGATCCGGCGCTCGTTTGAGGCCCACGCAGGCGCGGTCCCCGCGCATGTCACCTTGCACAGCTGGTATGGCTTTCTGCTGCGCCAGTGCATTCGCCCGTACCAGGCTGCGCTTTGCCCTGAGCCTCGCATCGAGACCATCCTGTTCGTAGAAGGTGTCACCAACAACCGCGCCCCACGCACCCAGGTGGCGCGCCACTACCTGGCGGGCAACCGGATGTATTCGGACCGAGCGGCCGATTTCGCTGTGCGCTGCGATGAGCTGACCCAAGGCCAGGTCGTGGCGCGATTGGCGGCGATGTACGACGAGCTCTACATCGACGAAGTCCAGGATCTGGCCGGCTTTGATCTGGATCTGGTCGAACGGCTGTTGAAGAGCGAGATTGCCATCACGTTGGTAGGCGATACGCGCCAAGCCACGTATGCGACCAACTATGCGCAAAGGTACAGCCAATACCGTGGTCCGAATCTGGCAGCGCTGTTTCAGATTTGGGAGGCCGACGGCTTATGCCGGCTGGATCACCGCCTCACCAGTCTGCGCTGCGTCCAGGCCCTGTGCGATATGGCTGACACGCTCTATCCGCAGATGCCGCGGACCCAATCAGGCAATGGCGAGGTCACCGGACACGATGGCATCTACCTCGTCGCTCCAGGGGATGTGGCCGCGTACATGCAGGAGTTCGCCCCCACCGTGCTCCGGCATGACCGGCGGCAGGCGTGCGACGGACTGCCGGCGGTGAACTTTGGGCAGTGCAAGGGCCGCACCTACAGTCGGGTCCTCATCTTTCCGAACGGGCCGTTGACGCAGTACCTGCGCACGGCCGATGCAGCGCGTATCACCGCGCCGCCGAAATACTACGTGGCCTTCACCCGGGCGCGGCAAAGCGTGGCCTTTGTGTATGCCGGCGCGTGCGCGTTGCCGGGTCATCAGCTCTATGCGCCTGCCAGCGCAGACGCATAGAGCCAGGGGCTGCGATCACATCTTCTTTAACGGCGCCGCGGTGGGCGGCGGCGGTACCGGGCCCGGGTCGTTGAAACACAGCATGATCTGATCGATGCCGAATTGATCGGCCAGGACCTGGGCAATCACAGCATGCACCAGGTCCAGGTCGACCGAGGGCGCCGCGACCGTGATGGTGGCCGCGATCGCACGGCCATGCTCACCGGCGACCAGGCGCAGGTCGTCCACCGCTTTCACGCCCGGGTCGGTAAACATCGCCGCACGGACCTGTTCCAGGTTGAGCTCGTTCATGGGGACTCCAAAGCAGTGCTACCGGCGCGGGGAGCTCGGTCGCGATGCAGCCAACGATAGAGCACCGGCAGCACCAACAAGGTCAATGCGGTGGATGAGACGATGCCGCCGATGACGACAGTGGCCAGCGGCCGCTGCACTTCCGAGCCAGCACCGACATTCAAGGCCATGGGTAGGAAGCCCAGCGAGGCTACCAGGGCGGTCATCAACACCGGTCGCAGGCGTCCAAGGGCGCCGTCGCGCACAGCGTCGTCTAGCGGATCGCCCTGTTCGCGCAGACGGCGGATGAAGGCGATCATGACCAGCCCGTTGAGTACGGCCACGCCCGACAGCGCGATGAAGCCCACGCCGGCAGAGATCGACAACGGAATCCCGCGCAGAGCCAGTGCCAGCACACCGCCGGTCAGCGCCAGCGGCACGCCACTGAACACAATGGCCGCATCCTTGGCCGAGCCGAAGGCCATGAATAGCAGAGCGAAGATCAACGCCAGTGTCACCGGAACGACCACGCCCAGGCGTTGGGTGGCCGAGATCAGCTGCTCGAAGGTGCCGCCGTAATCGATCCAGTAGCCCTCTGGAAGCGCGACATCCTGGCCGATGCGTGTGCGCAACTCGCCGACGAACCCGCCCAGATCGCGCTCGCGCACGTTGGCGGTGATCACCACGCGGCGCTTGCCGTTCTCGCGGTTGATCTGATTGGGCCCGCGCTCTACCTGGATCTTCGCCACTTCCCGCAGCGGCACCGTGCGAGGCCCCCCATTGGCGCCGGCGGCCAGACGGTTGGACTCATCGACACTGGTGCTTGCCGGCAGCGGAATGGGCAGATCTGCCAGCACAGCGGGGTCTTGGCGCTGCGCTTCGGGCAGGCGCACGACCAGGTCGAAGCGGCGGTCGCCCTCGATCAACTGGCCGGCAACACTGCCCCCAATGGCGGTGGCCACCGTTTCCTGCACATCGCCCGGGTTCAGGCCATACCGTGCCAATGCCGCCGGATCTGGCGTGATGGTCAGCAGCGGCAGGCCGGAGACCTGCTCGGCCTTGACGTCTTCGGCGCCGGGGACGCTACGCATGACCCGCTCGACCCGGCTGGCCAGGCGCGTCAACTGGTCAAGGTTGTCGCCGTAGACCTTGACCGCCACGTCCGAACGGACGCCGGAGATCAACTCGTTGGTGCGCATCTGGATGGGCTGGGTGAACTCGTAGTTGCTGCCCGGGATTTCCTTGGCCGCCGCCTCCAGCTCTTCCACCAGCTCGGCCTTGGGCTTGCGCGGGTCGGGCCACTGGTCGCGGGGCTTGAGCATCAGGAAGGTGTCGGCCATCGACGGCGGCATAGGATCGGTGGCCACCTCGGCGGTGCCGATCTTTGAGAAGATGTTGGCCACCTCCGGGAACTGGGCCAGGCGCTTCTCCAGCGTTTCCTGCATGGCCACCGACTGCTCCAAGCTGGTGCCGGGAATACGCATGGGCTGCAAGGTGATGTCGCCCTCATCCAGGCTCGGCACGAACTCCGAACCCAAGCGGGTGGCCAGCACGCCACAGCCCACCACCAGCACGGCCGCGCCGGCCAGCACCACCACGCGCCGACGCAGGGCCCAATCCAGCAGCGGCGTATAACGGGCACGCGACCAGCGCATCAGGCGGTTGTCGTGCTCAGCCACACGGCCGCGCAGGAAGCTGGCGATCGCCGCCGGCACGAAGGTCAGCGACAACACCATGGCGCCGGTCAGGGCCAGCACCACCGTGATCGCCATCGGGTGGAACATTTTTCCTTCTACCCCGGACAGCGAGAAGATCGGCAGGTAGACCGCGGCGATGATGCCCAGGCCAAACAGGCTGGGACGGATCACCTCGGCGGTGGCCGAGGCGGTCAGGTCATAGCGCTCTTCATCGTTGAGCTGGCGGCCTAGCGCGTGCTGCGCCTCGCCGAACCGGCGCAGACAGTTCTCGATGATGATCACCGCCCCGTCCACGATCAGGCCGAAGTCCAGCGCGCCCAGGCTCATCAGGTTGCCCGACACGCCGCCACGCACCATGCCGATGATGGTGAACAGCATCGCCAACGGGATCACCGCCGCGGTGATCAACGAGGCGCGCACATTGCCCAGCAGCAGGAACAGCACCACCACCACCAGCAGCGCGCCCTCGATCAGGTTCTTGGACACCGTGCCGATGGTGCGATCCACCAGCGCGGTGCGGTCATAGACGGCCTTGGCATGGACGCCGGCAGGCAGGCTGGCGTTGGCGGCATCCAGCTTGGCCGCGGCCGCCTGGGAGACTTCCCGGCTGTTGGCGCCGAACAACATGAAGGCGGTACCGACCACGACCTCGTGGCCATTCTGGGTGGCCGCGCCCGTGCGCAGCTCCTTGCCTTCGCCCACGCTAGCGACGTCGCGCACCCGAATGGGCACGCCATCGCGCCGGTCCAGCACGATGTTGCCGATTGCCTCCAGATTGGCTAGCTGGCCCGGCACGCGCACCAGGAACTGCTGTCCGTTGCGCTCGATGTAGCCGGCGCCGATGTTCTGGTTGTTGCGCATGACCGCGGCGACCACGTCGTTCAACGTGAAGCCCAGCGCCACCAACTGAGCTGGATCGGGAGTGATGTGGATCTGCCGCTCGAAGCCGCCGATGGTGTTGACCTCGGTGACGCCGGGCGTGGTGCGCAGCTGCGGCCGGATCACCCAGTCCTGCAGGGTGCGCAGGTCCGTGGCCGTGTACGGGGTGCCGTCGGGCTTGCGAGCGTTGGGCTCGGCCTCCACGGTGTACATGAAGATCTCGCCCAACC
This sequence comes from Stenotrophomonas sp. GD03819, assembly GCF_029841665.1. Classification (NCBI taxonomy): domain Bacteria; kingdom Pseudomonadati; phylum Pseudomonadota; class Gammaproteobacteria; order Lysobacterales; family Lysobacteraceae; genus Stenotrophomonas; species Stenotrophomonas sp. GD03819. Next base: position 69,054 of record NZ_JAOCEW010000002.1, on the reverse strand, counting down.
CGGTGGAGATCGGCCCCATTTCCGGGTCCAACCCTTCGGGAAGCTGGGAGGCGATCTGCTGCAGGCGCTCGGCGACCTGCTGGCGGGCAAAGTACAGGTCGGTGCCGTCCTTGAAGACGACGGTGACCTGCGAAAGCCCGTAGCGCGACAGCGAGCGGCTGTAGTCCAGCTTGGGCAGACCGGCCATGGCCGTTTCGATGGCAAAGGTGACCCGTTGTTCGGCCTCCAGCGGCGAGTAACCCGGGGCCTGGGTGTTGATCTGGACCTGGACGTTGGTGATGTCGGGTGTGGCGTCAATGGAAAGGTGACGGTAGCTCCACACGCCCAGCGCAACCAGCGCAGCGGTGAGCACTAGCGTCAGCCAGCGATGGCGGATGGACAGCCCAATGAGGCGTTCGAGCATGGCGGGCCTCATTCTTCTTCCACGGTGGACTTTTCGATGTCGGCCTTGATCAGGAAGCTTTGGGCCACCACCACCTGTTCACCGGCCTTGAGGCCTTCCAGCACTTCGGCGCGTTCGGCGTCGCGGCGCCCCAGCTTCACCGGCCGGGTGTGGTAGGTTTCGCCCTGCTGCACGTAGACCACGTCCTGGTCTTCTGCGGTCTGCAGCGCCGTGATCGGCACCACCAACGCTGCCGATTGGCGATCCACGGTGACCCGCGCCTTGACCGCCGACCCCGGCCGCCACAGGCCATCGGTGTTGGCCACCGTGCCGCGCGCAATGGTGCTTTGGCTGGCGGTGGCGGTGCCGGGCAGGACGCGCTCCAAGGTGGTCTGTGCGGTGACGCCATCGCTCAAGCGGGTAACCGTCACCGGCACGCCAGCACCGATGTGCTGGGCGTCGGCGCCGAAGATGTGCAGGTCCACCCACAGCGTGGACAGGTCGGCGACCTCAAACAGCGGCGCGCCCTCAGCGGCGGCCATGCCTACGGCGGCCGTGCGCGCCATGACCACGCCACTGATCGGCGCGGTGACGGTATAGGTGGTCAGGCTCAGGTTGCTCTCTACCGTGGCCAGTGCCTGGCCGGCCCGTACCTGATCACCCACGCCCGCACGCACGGAGCGGACCGGTCCGGGGAAGCGTGCCGTGACCTGCGCGATGCGACCGTCAATCGGGGTCAACAGCCCTTGCACCTCATGCTCGTCAGCAATCTCACCGGGGCCTGCCGGTGCGACCTGGATACCCGCTGCCTGCGCAGCTTTGGCGGCAATCTTGGTTTCCAGCGGCGCTTCCTCGTGCTCGCCGTGCTCTTCGCCCTCAGCGGCGGCGCCGCCTTCGGACGCTTCGTTGGGGGCCGACGCGTTGCAGGCGGCCAGCATCATCAGGGCCATGCCCAGTGCGGTCCAAGAAAAGCGATTCATGGGGTCTCTCCGGTGGAAGCAGCCGCCGGCGGCGCGACAAGCGCTTGGCCGGTCAGGCGTTGAATTTCGATCAGGGCGCGCTGCGCATCGAGCGCCACGTCCAGCTGCTGCTGGGCCATGGCCGTGCGTTCGGACTGCAGCTGTGCCCATTCCAGGTAGCTGATCGCGCCGGCGCGATAGGCGCGCTCGGCGGCCTTCTCAGCCCGGGCCAACTTCGGCAGCACCTCGCCTTGCAGCCGTGCCACCTCGGCCTGCGCCACGGTGTAGCGACCATGGGCTTCGACCAGCGTGGAATACAGCGACAGGCCCTTGGCCTCGCGCTCGATCGTCAGAACCTCCAGCTCGGCTTCGCCGGCGCGGATCTCCGGCTGCGCGCGGCTGCGGCTGCCCAGTGGCATGGACAGGCTGGCCACCAGCGCGGTGTCGTCAGTCTCCTGCAGGCGGCGCACGCCCAGCTGCCACGACAAGTCCGGCGAGGCCGCCGAACGCGCCAGCTGCAGTCGTGCCTGCGCGATCCGGCGGGCATCGGCAAACTGCGCCAACTCGGGAGTGCGCTCCAATTCCTCGGCCAGCGACTGCATGGACGCGATCGCCGGCAGGGTCATGGGATCCGCCGCGGCCACCTCGAAGCTCGGAGCACGTTCGCCCCAGAGGGCAGCAAGGTGCTGCCGGGCGGCAATGCGCTGCTGCTCGGCCCGATCACGGGTCAACTCTGCTCTCGCCAGTGCTGCTTGTGCGGTGAGCATCACCGATTCGGGAGACGCGCCAGCCTGCAGGCGCTGCCGGGCAGCGGCGACGGTCCGCTGGCGCTGGCCGACATCCATGTTCGTCAGGCTGCGTTGCCGGTCGGCACCGACAACGGCCAAATAGCGCTGCGCCGTCTCGGCGAGCAGGTCCAGCCCCCTGGTCTCGCGCTGCACGGCCAGTGCATCAATCCGGCTTTGGGCCAAGGTGCGGCGGGCGTCGAGCTTGCCGCCGCGCTCCAGGACCGAGCTCAGGCTCAAGGTCAACTCCGCGCTGTCCAGGCCACGGGCCGCGCCCGTGCCCAGCGCATTTTCAACCTCCGCCCCCAACGTCCACGGTGGCCGCTGCACGGCCTGGTCGCGCTCGGCAGCGAGCACCGTGGCTCGCGCATCGACCAGGCGCAGCTCGGGGTGGGTTTGGGCCACGCGTGCAAACGCGTCGTCCAAGGTCATCAGCTCTTCTGCTGTCGCCGGCGTTGCCGCCGCGCTCAACAGTAGCCACGCGGCCAGGGCCGCCAATCGCACATGCATGAAGTACTCCAGAATTTTCGATAGCCAACAGGGATCCGGCGCACGCCGGCGCGCATCACCCTGCGATCGGCGGCCGGAACGGCGCGAGCAGGTGCTCATGCCGATATCTGTCCGCATGGGCTGTCGCCGACGGCCAATGCCGGCCGATATGAGCAATGGCCAACACTATTTCTGGAGCCGGCGCGGCCTGGCTACAGCACAGCACCAGCTGCTGTAGCCGGTGCAGCGCGGCGTCTACGCCACGCTCGGAAGCTGGTGATGCCACTGCCGGGTCATGGTCGGCCGCGGCCAGATGGGTTTGAGCATGGAGCTCGCCAACCACTGCCAGCACCGGCTGCGTCACAAGGCCCACGGCCAAGTGCGCCAGCAGCAGCCAGCGCAGGCCACAGCTCAGCCGGCCAAGCGCTGTCATGCAGGCGTTTTGCGCGCGTCGGCACGCGCCCGGCGAGCATCACCCAAGATCTCGAAAGCCTCCTTGATCACATACAGGCCGATCAGGGCGCCGATCACGAAATCCGGGTAGGGGCTGGCCAGCCACCACACCAACAGGCCGGCCAGAATCACCCCAACGTTGGCCACCACATCGGCGCGGGTAAACAGCCAGGTCGCTCGCAGATGCACTTCGCCAGACTTCAAGGGGGCGAGCATACGGAGCACCTTCAGGTTCACGGCCAGCGAGACCAGAGCGGTACCGATCATCCAACCGCTGACCGGCTCGGCGCCGTACATCACCCGGCGGCCGACTTCGACCAGCACGCCTACGCCCAGCACCAGCAGCACGCTGCCACTGACCCACGCGGCGTTGGCCTTGAAGCGCGCCGTGCGCCCGATAGCGACCAGGCCAATGGCATAGGCGGTGGCGTCAGACAGCATGTCCAGCGCGTCAGCCAGCAGCCCGGTGGAATGGGCAATCCAGCCGGCAATGCCGCCGATCACGGCCATCGCTGCATTCAGGACCAAGGCGATCCAGAGGATGCGTCGCTCCTCCTTGTTCTTGGCTTCGTGGTGGCACCCGCAATCACTCATGTCTTGGTCCTCTGCTGTGTTGTTTCATTGCTTGTTTGCGCCTGGCTGTCTACGCACACCGGAACGGGCATTGGCGAGGAACCCCACGATGGCGGCGGTGCCTACCAATACCTGCGCCAGCAGCGACTGCCAGGTGGGATACAGGCCGATCCACTCGATGCGCGGCAACGCGAGCGGTGTTTGAGAGATCCAGCCCGCTTCCTGCAACGCGGCCACGCCTTTACCGATCAGGATGACCGCCATCACCGCGATGAGAATCGAGCTGATCGAAAAGAACCGGCCAATCGGCAGCCGCCTGCTCATGCGCAGCATCCAGTACGCCACCGCAGCCAACACCGCGATTCCCGCCGCCAGGCCTGCGAGGATGGCGGTGGACGCCTGATCGCTCCACATCGCGATGTAGAACAAGATCGTCTCAAACACCTCGCGGTACACCGCGACAAAGGCCAGCATGAACAGGAAAACAGCCGAGCGCCGTGTCAGCGCAGTCGTCAGCTTGGCGTGCAGGTACTCCTGCCACCGCCCTGCAAGGCTCTTTTGGTGCATCCAGATGCCTACGCTGAGCAGGACAGCGGCAGCGAACAAGGCCGAGACGCCCTCAGTGACTTCCCGGTTCGCACCGCTGATATCAACAAAGTAAGTGGCCACCGCCCAGGTAGCTGCGCCTGCCAACAACGCGCAGATCCAACCCGCATGCACATACGGCAACACATCAGACCGCTCGGCTTTACGCAAGAACGCCACGATACCAATCACGATCAGCAGCGCTTCCAGTCCTTCGCGTACCAAGATGGTAAAGCTGCCTAGAAACGCGGTGCTGGCGCCTATTCGGGTGTCCTGCAGCGCCACGTCCGCGCGATCAAACAGCTGGGCAATTTGCGCTGCCTGCCCGGCAACGTCAGCCGCGGGCGCATGCTGATCCAGCTGCGCGCGGTAGCCTGCCATGGCCGTCTCGATCTCTCGCAGCAATGACGGATTGCGCGTGGCCAGCGTGGGTTCAAGCGGCTCTACACCATCCAGATAGGACGAGAGCGCAAGCTTTTTGGCTTGAGCCAGGTCCTCATCAGCGTAAGCGCGCTGGCTGGCGGCCAGTCGCTGCCGCGCCACCGCAAAGCGATCGGCTCCTGGTACCGCTTCGTTTACTACCTGTGGCTGCGAACGCAGGTAGGCGATGATCGCGTTTGCCTGATCGGCGGGCATCGTGGTGGCAAGATCGGCCTCTCGCGTGCGTGTCAGCGCTTCGAGCGAGGGAATGTGCGTATGGGCCTCGGCACTGGTGCGCCATAACGCCTCACCTTGAGCCTTGGCTTGCGAGGAGTACCCCAAGCTGCCCACATAGAATGCCAACGCCCAGCGATCACTTTCTGACAGCCCAGAGAAGCTGACCATGCCGGTACCCGGCACACCCTGGGAAATGACCTCGTACAACGACAGCGGCGTTCGCTGCGCGGCGCGAGTGGCATCGGTGAACGCGATCGGCGGCGGACTTAACGCTTGCGCGGCGGGGCCATCACCGTGACCTGTGGGGCCGTGACAGGCCGCGCACTGCTGGCTGTAGATGGACGCGGCCTGGGAGGTCTTCGGCGCGCTCGCCGGAACAGCGCCGATCGGGTAGCGGGCCAACAGCGTCGTGCCGAGCCCGCGCGCCAACGTTGCCACTTGCGCCGGGTCGGCCTTCTCTGCCACCGCCTGGACCAGGCGGTCGGCCTGGGCCGTCAGCTCCTGCTGGTTCTGGCCACTGGGCAATGCTGCCAGCTGACTGCGCACGGCGCCGGCAAACTCGCTCATTTCGGCGTATTCGTTGGGGGCAATTACGCGACCGGCCTGGACCGCGCCGGGGTAGTCGACCGCGATGTAATCGAGCATCTGCCAGGTTTGGCGCAGGTCTGCTGCGGCAGGCTCCGCCTGAGCAGAAGCGGGCAGAACCCAGCCGATCAGCAAGGCAATCAGGCAGTAGCGAATCAAGGCGATGGGCAGTGGCATGGTCGTCACATGCAGCGCCGCGGCCGGAGTGGCGGCGGATACGGGTTCAGCGTAAAGTCCGTAGCTACTACGGAGTCAAGCGTACTACGAATGAAAATCAGTGAGGCTGCCGACGCCAGCGGATGCCACTTGGAGACGATTCGCTATTACGAGCGGATCGGGTTGCTGCCGCGCCCGGGGCGCACGGGCAACGGCTACCGGGTCTATGGCCCGGCCGACATCGAGCGGCTGCGCTTCATTGCGCGTGGCCGGGACCTGGGCTTCAGCCTGGAGGAGGTCCGCAGCCTGCTGCAGCTGGCCGGCGATGAGGAGCTTTCGTGCGGGGACGTGGACCGGTTGGCCCGCAGCCATCTGGCCGACGTGCGCGCCCGCATGGCCGACCTGCAGCGCATGGCCAGCGAGCTGGAACGGGTGATTGCCAGTTGCCATGGCGGGCAGCGGGCGGAATGCACCATCCTGTCGACGCTGCGCCAGACGACCTCGGTGGAGGCCACGCGCCAGTGACCGAACTGGACCGCTACCTCGATGCGGCCACGCGCCAGAACACGGTGCGCAGCTATGCGTCGGCGCTGCGGCACTTCGAGGTTGAATGGCAAGGCCACCTCCCAGCGACACCTGACAGCGTGGCCCGGTACCTGGCCGCTTATGCGCAGACCTTGGCGACCAGCACCCTCCGCCAACGTCTGGCGGCCATCGCCTCTTGGCACCGCGACCACGGCTTTGTCGACCCGACCCGATCGCCGCTGGTGCGCAAGGTGCTCAAAGGCATCCAGACCCTGCACCCGGGCCAGGTCAAGCAAGCCGCGCCGCTCCAGATTCGGCGGCTGGTCGAGCTCGATGACTGGCTGGCCGCGGCGATCGCTGCGGCACATGCCCGGGGCGATGGGCCGGCGGCGCTGCGCCATCAACGAGACCGAGCGCTGGTGCTGCTCGGGTTCTGGCGGGGATTCCGTGGCGATGAACTGCTGCGTCTGGACGTGGCCCATCTCACGCTGGTGCCGGGACAGGGGATGACCTGCTTCTTGCCACGCAGCAAGGGTGATCGCCAAGCAGCCGGCGTCACCTACAAGGTGCCGGCGCTGTCGCGGTTATGTCCGGTGGAGGCGACCCAGGCGTGGCTGCAGGCGGCCGACCTGCAAGAAGGGCCGGTGTTTCGGGCAGTCAACCAATGGGGCCAGGTGAGCGCCGAAGGCCTGCATCCCAACAGCTTGGTGCGCCTGCTGCGCGAGTTGCTGACCAGTGCAGGCTTTGCCGATGCGGGGCTCCACAGCAGCCATTCGTTGCGCCGCGGCTTTGCCAGCTGGGCCAACGACCAAGGCTGGGACATGAAGGCCTTGATGGAGTACGTGGGCTGGCGCGATGTGCAGTCGGCCATGCGTTACCTGGACGGGCGTGACCCGTTTGCCCGGGACCGCATTGAAGCAAGCCTGCCCAGTCCAACCGTGCCGGTACCGGCGATGGCACTGCCGGCGCCGGAGGGCAAATCGGCCCTGCAGCTGCGCCTGCGCATGGTGCTGACCCCGTTTGCCCGCACGGGCCGCGGCGCGGCCAAGGCCCGAGGCCGAATTGAAGAGATCTGCTTGGCCCCGTTCCAGGCTGTGCGCCTGAACACCGCCAGCAGCGAGTACCAGTTGACTGCTCCCACCGATCCCGAAAGGGATCTGGATGAAATCCTGGCCACGTTGCTCGATGACATGCACCGCATGGCCGATACGCACCAGTGCTTCCTGGAAGCGTCGCTCAGTACAGACGACGGCCGGCACTGGGACTGATCCCCCTCACACCCTCCGGATCCAATGGCTACCCTTCACGAGACCGCCTACCCGCGACTGAAGCCTGATCCCACCGCCAAGGAACTGGAGGAGATCTATACCCCGACCGCCGCTGAGATTGCATTCGCCAAGCAGCTGACCACCCAGCCGGGTCCGCAGCTGGCGGTACTGATTCATCTCAAGCTCTTCCAACGCTTGGGCTACTTCACGCTGTTGGCCGACGTACCCGAGCGGATCCGGAAGCACATCGCCAAGGCCGCCCGACTCGGGCGCGTATTGGACACCGACCAGCTCGAACGCTACGACGCTTCCGGCAGCCAGCGCCGGCATATGCCGCAGCTTCGGCAATTCATCGGGGTACGTCCCCTGGATAAATCGGGCTTGGCTTGGCTGGACACAGTGGCCACCGGAGCAGCCCAGACCAAGCACACCATCCCGGACATCGTGAACGTCCTGCTCGAAGAGCTGGTGCACCATCGCTACGAACTGCCCGGTTTCCGCACTCTGGAGCTGGCCGCCATCGGCGCCCGTGAGCGGGTCAATCTGGGCTACTACCGCAGCATCAGCCACGCGCTGACGCCTGCCACGCGCACGCTCATCGACGAACTGCTGCGCGCACCGGAAGGGTCCAGGTTCACCGGCTGGCAATCACTCAAGCGCGAGCCCGGCCGGCCCACCAACAAGGAAGTTCGGTTCTACCTGCAGCACATCCGCATGCTGCAGCAGTTGGCCGACCAGCTGCCTCCCATCGATGTGCCGGTGCCCAAGCTCAAGCAGTTCCGTGCAATGGCTCGGGCCTATGACGCCAGCGAGCTGGCCGAACTGGCTCCGGACAAGCGCTATGCGCTGGCCACCATCTTCATTCGCGCCCAGCATGCCAAGACACTGGATGATGCAGCCGAGTTGTTCATCAAGCAGGTGCGCGGGCTGGAGAACACGGCCCAGCAGAAATTGCTGGCCTACCAGCTCGAACATGCCAAACGGGCCGACTTCCTCATCGGCCAGCTCAAGGAAATCCTGCAGGCCTATCAGCTAGACGGCAGCGATAGTCAGCGCGTGGATGCCATCGACAACAGCCTGGAAGCGGAAGTGTCGACCTTGCTGGCCGAATGCGAAGAACATATGGCCTACGCCGGGAAGAACTACCTGCCTTTCATGCTGCAGCCCTATGGCGCGGTCAGGCCGCTGCTGTTCAATGGGCTGGAGCTGATGAAACTTCGGGCGACCAGCCACGACGCCGGCATGGAGCCGCTGATCGCAGCGGTGCTCTCGCTGCGCAACCAGCGCCGTGAGCTGATCGAGGTCGCCTCCCTCGGTTTGGACCCGGAAAAGGACTTTGACTGGATGTCCAAGCTCTGGTGTCAGCACGTGTTCGGCAAGCGGGCCAGTGCAGCCGGCGCCGGCTGGATGCACCGTAAGTACTTCGAGCTGGCCGTGCTGGTGCAGGTCAAGGACGAACTGAAGTCCGGAGATCTCTTCATTCCCAGCAGCGAACGGTTTGATGACTACCGTGAGCAGCTGGTCGATGAAGCCACCTTGGCCCAGGAACTGGAAGCCTACGGCCAGGTGTCAGGCCTGCCCACCGACGCCGAGTCTTTCGTGGCGGGATTACGTGCACAACTGACCTCCCTGGCCGATGAGGTCGACGCGCGTTTCCCGGAGAACGTACATGCGGACATCCTGGATGGGCGCCTGGTGCTGCGGAAGGGGCAACGCGCCGAAGTCTCCAGCGCGATTACCACGGTGGATCGCCTCATCGCCGAACGGCTTCCAGAATCCAGCATCGTCGATGTCCTGATCGATGCCAGCCAATGGCTGGATCTGCACCGTTTCTTCCGCCCGATCGCCGGCACCGAGAGCCAGGTCGAAGATCTGCCCCGACGTGTGATCACCACGCTATTCTGCTATGGCTGCAACCTGGGGCCGACGCAGACGGCGCGGTCGATCAAGGGCTTCAGCCGGCGCCAAGTCGCTTGGCTCAACCTGAAATACGTGACCGAGGATGTGCTTGAGAAGGCCATCGTGGAGGTCATCAATACCTACAACAGATTCGACCTGCCTGGCTATTGGGGCAGCGGCAAGAGCGCATCAGCTGATGGCACGAAGTGGAGCGTCTACGAGGACAACCTGCTGTCGGAGTATCACATCCGCTACGGCGGCTACGGTGGCATCGGCTACTGCCACGTGTCCGACAAATACGTAGCGCCGTTCAGCCACTTCATTCCCTGTGGCGTGCACGAGGGCATCTACATCCTCGACGGTCTGTTGGCCAACACTTCCGACATCCAGCCTGAGATCGTCCATGGCGACACGCAGGCCCAAAGCTATCCGGTCTTCGGCCTGGCCCACATGCTGGGCATCCAGCTGATGCCCCGGATCCGGAACATCAAGGACCTGACATTCTTTCGGCCCGAACCGGGTAGGGCTTATAAGAACATCCAGGCACTGTTCGGGGACAGCATCGACTGGCAACTGATCGCCACCCATCTCCACGACATGCTGCGGGTGGTGATCTCAATCCGATTGGGCAAGATCACCGCGTCCTCGATCCTGCGCCGGCTGGGCACCTACAGCCGGAAGAACAAGCTGTACTTCGCCTTCCGGGAACTTGGCAAGGCCGTTCGAACGCTGTTCTTGCTGCGCTACATTGATGACAATGAGATCCGCAAAACGATCCATGCTGCCACCAACAAGAGCGAGGAATACAACGGCTTCGTGAAATGGGTGTTCTTTGGCAGCCAGGGGATCATTGCTGAGAACGTCCAACACGAGCAGCGCAAGATCATCAAGTACAGCCAGCTGGTGGCCAACATGATCATCCTCCACAACGTGGAAGGCATGAGCCGGACCTTGGCCGAGATGAGGAAGGAGGGGATTGAACTGACGCCCGAGATCCTGGCCGGCCTGTCGCCTTATCGGACCAGCCACATCAATCGCTTCGGCGACTACCACCTGGATCTTGAAAGGGAAGTGGCGCCGCTGAGCTACACAGCCAAGGTGCTTGAACAGACCCCATAGATGGGGAGAACCTGATCGAGAGACGAGCAATCAACTTTGAAATTCAGTCGCTTAGGCAGCTTTTGGCCCTGTACGTAATGATTCCCTGCCGACCCTCTTCAAGGTTCATCCCAGCGACTGCCCAGTTGAAGGCCGCTCTTTCGTGGGCATTGAGTTCCGCGTCGATAGCGTCAATTGACTGCCGGTATTGCTGCTGGGTTCCATTCGTAACCATCTTCTTGTCTGTCGGACCGCTGCAGGCAGCTAGCAGTGCTGATGCTGCCAGGATCAATGTTGCTCTGCTTCTGGCCGCGGTGATGAAGCGGTATGGCTGTTCGCTCATGCGTCCCCCTGTCAATGAAGAAGACAGAATATCTGGTTTTTAGATATCGGAGAACTGGATATAGCTTTCTAGGCCGCTCAGCCAAGGCGCGGTCGTGTCGAAGTCCATCCATCGAAAAGAGTACGCTGCCCTCATTGAGGCTGTTCGCGAGGCGCGGCTAGCTGCCGGTCTGACCCAGGCCCAGGTGTCCAGCATGCTGGGCCGCAGCCAGTCATTCATCAGCGACGTCGAAACAGGCAAGAGAAGGGTTGATGTGGTGGAGCTGAGAGATATCGCCCGCCTGACAGGCCTTTCGCTGGGCAAGTTGATCACAAACTTTGAGAAGCGAATCAAAGACTAAAGCCCCTTAGGGTGTAGCGGTAGGTTCGCGCTTCTTGCCGGCCGGTCGGGACCAGGCGCACACGCCAGTGACAGACGGCCAACCGGATGGAAGGGGCACGCCCTGCCGGAAATCCGTGACGTAGATCGGCCTCGGCGTGCCGGGTCGAAACTTTAGGCTGTTTTGTGGAACCGTGGGGTCTGAACCCTCGTGTAGATCCGGGTGAAGCGACGTCTTTACAGTTGTTGATGTGAAGACATTTCTCCGGCCCACTCCACAGCAGCTCCACAGGTCGCTAAAGCGAACCCCTAAATGCCTCCGATGGGCTTGTCGCGGGGCCTATACCCTTTCGGCGCGACTGTCTGACGTGGAGGATTGCGCCCTACACAAGCTTCGAGACGCAAAGGCTATCGCTTGGCGGCGGCAGCGCAAGATGCGCAGCTGGGCCGCGAAGCATCCCCGGTTCCTACTGTTAGCCTTTCCGCTTTGGGGTGATCCCCGGTCATTCGCTGAGTTACCGGAACAGAAGCTTTGGCCGCGCATTCTTGGCGTTTTCGCGCTTGTTAGCCCCCATCATCGATGCGCTACAAGCCGATCCAGGAAGTGGCCAGTCACTAGTTCAATGGGCAGAAGTTGCTGGCGTATCCTCTCGGACTCCTGCAAGACGCTGGGTTGCCGCTACTGGCCTGGGATGTTGTGAGTGGCGCCAGAGGCTGAAGCTTGCTGCGTCCCTCCCTCTCCTCCAGAGCGACTGCAAAGTTGGTGATGTTGCCAAGCGGCTGGGCTATAGCGGCCCCTCCCCTTTTATTGCAATGTTTCGCCGACTAACCGGCATGTGCCCAACTCAGCTGAAGAGCGCTGTCTAGATGCAACTTCACCTTGAGGAGAGGGCCCTTTGAACCTGGCTAGCCGAAGAAGCGTTCCCCGAACAAGGAGAACGGGCCTCAAGCGGCCCGTTTTCATTTGAACTGCAGCTATGCAATTGTCTTTCAGCGCTTGGTCGAGGTGTCATCCACGACCATGACCTCGTCAGGCTTCTTGCGAGCTGCGTACTCCGCCAGTACCACACCAAATACTGCCATCAAACCGCCACCCACGACCCAGGTGCTCAGAGACTCTTTGAGGACCACCACCGCAAGCAATGCAGTGACGATCGGGACGAGATTGAAGAACCCGGCCACGCGAGCAGAGCCCAGCCGATGCAGGCCGGTCATCCATGCCAACGGTGCCATGATCGAAGCGCCGATTGCTGCGAATGCAATGCAGCCGATGGCTGCGCCACCCTGGACGCCAGTGCCTGCGACAAGGAAAAGAGGTAGCAGCAGGATCGTTGCAGACATGGCTTGAAGAAACAGGGATTCGATCAGCGTTACGGGAATGCGCCACTTGTGCATCAGCAAATTGTAGGTGGCAAAAGCCAAAGCGCCCAGCAGCATCAGGGCGTCACCTTTGTTGATTCCATGGGAAACCAAGGCTTCAAAGTCACCATGGGACACTACCGCTATCACCCCAACCAAGGAGATGATCGAACCAATCACTGCGCCACCGCGGACTGCGTGACCCATGAAGATGCGCGACAAGGCAAGAGCGATCAACGGGATGAGTGCCTGGATAACGCCCATGTTGGTCGCAGAAGTGAAATGTGCGGCGTAGTACGCCAGGCATTGGAACATGACACCGCCCAAAGCACCGAGCACGAGGAAGCGTGCCCAATTGGCTTTCAGGACCGCTAGGTTCGACTTCAGGCGCGGCAGGGCGAATGGGAGCAAGATGATGGCCGCAGCAAGCCATCGCCAGAAGCTAATATCGACCGGGCCGACGGTCCCTGCAGCGAGCTTTGTAACGATGGTGTTGGCGCCCCAGAGAAGGCAGGCCAGGAGGGGGAGCAGGTAGTACATGGCATCCTCAGATACTGGATATCAACAGCCAGTAGCGTAGACTTGGCGGAATTTCGTTACATCCATAATTTGCGCCAATCTTCATCTTGAATGCGACATGGCAATGGACCCCGTCCCCTCGTTCAGCTCCATCCCTGGAGACATCTACGTTCGGCAAGGGACTTTGCCTCCCTCCGACTGGGATGCTCGTGTGCATCCGTGGGGGCAGTTCAACTATGTTGCGCAGGGTGTCATGGAGTTACAGGTAGGCGAGGACTGGATGGTGTCCCCTACCCACTATGCGATATGGATTCCGCCTGGTGTTCACCACTCATCCCGAAACCGTGGTGCGGTTGCTTATCGATCCGCATACCTTTCGGTCGGCGCGTCGGCGCAGATGCCCAGCATTCCGACTGCGTTAGCGGTTAGCTCGTTGCTTAGGGAGATCTTGGACGAACTGGCCCGTCGTGACATCGGCGAGGCCGTTAAGCCAGAAGACCGGCGACTCTCCGCGGTCGCCCTTGACCTGATTCTGGCCGCGCCGGTGATGTCGAGCTTCCTGCCGCTGGCCAGCGGTGACGTGCTAAAGCGGATTCTGAGCTATGCCGAGACCTCCCTTCAGGACTCTCCGTCGGCACTTGAGGTCGCAGAGCGCCACCACATTAGTGTTCGATCACTTGAGCGCTTGGCAAAGCGCGAGCTAGGGATGGGGTTCGGAGAGTGGCGCAGTCGGCTTCGTTTTCTGAGGGCAATTGATGCCTTGGGTTCAGACCGATCAATTACGCAGATTGCAGACGATCTGGGCTATGCAAACTCAACGTCTTTCAGTGAGATGTTCAAGCGACACTCTGGCCGGACCCCAGACCAGTATAGAAGGGGCCTCAGTCCGCTCCAGCGAGAGGTGGAGCCCTCCTCCCGCTGAATCGAGGCAGGCCTCGAAGCTGTTGGGTCAACCATTTAGCTGGCCCAGACAGTGGCCATTCGGATCGATGGATCATCCAGAGGGTGTCAACCACCGGAGATCCACAGTCAACCACCTCAATTGCGTCTTGCCGAGCGAAGGATTCACGGGCGTGTCGCGGAATGACAGTGAATCCCAGCCCGAGCGATACCGGCTCAAGGATGAGCGCAACCTGATTGGTGAAGCCGTGTATAGGAAGCGCGCGTACGCCTGGATTTCCTGGGAACTTGCGGGCGAGAAGGCGGGTGGCCATAGCCTGGCCATCTGGATGATCAACGAAACCCAACTTTTGAAGATCCGCCCAGCTGTCCGCGCAGGCACCTCTCGGAACTACCAGCTCAAGCGCCTCCTCGGTGAAGGGCTCAGCCCGCAGCCGAGGGTCATCCGGCCGAAGTGCAAGTAGACCCACCTCGTACTTCTTCTCCAGTACCGCCGATAGGATTTCTGGGTCCGGCGAGAAGCGATGACGAATGATCAAGCCGGGATGGGTGCGCTGGAAGTCCAGCAACACCGGGTAAAGAGCAAGGCCAACACTCCCGGGGGTTATCAGCGCAAACTCCCCCTGATCGCTGTCCGCGCTCGCGAGCTTGGCTTGAAGCCGGCGATCGGCCGAATCCATCTCTTGGCAGTACTGCAATAGAGCCATTCCCGCCGGCGTCAGCTCAATAAATCGTGGTCTGCGCAGAAACAGGGCACCCAGCTGTTGCTCAAGATGACGTACATGCTGACTGACCGCAGCCTGGGTGAGCTGCAGCTGGCCTGCGGCCCTGGTAAAGCTCCCGACCTCTGCGATAGCCCGAAAGGATCGGAGCCAATGCTCATTCAGCATAAGAATATTTTATCAATCTGATAAAAATGGATCAGATCATGGTTGAGTTGCAGGGTCTAATCTTGCGGCTACCCCTCTCTTCAGTGGTGTGCCGTGCCTGCCCTACCCCCTCCCTACCCTCGCGCCTTCTCCCACATCGGCCTGTCTGTTACCGATCTCGATGCCGCGGTTTCCTTCTATACAGAAGTCTTGGGCTGGTACCTCGTCATGCCGCCGACCAGGATTGCTGAAGACGAAAGCGCAATTGGCGTGATGTGCACGGATGTGTTTGGGCCTGGATGGGGCAGCTTCCGCATTGCACATCTATCCACTGGTGACCGGGTTGGAGTCGAAATCTTCCAGTTCAATAACGCCGAGCGTCCCGCGAACAACTTCGAGTACTGGAAGTCGGGCGTCTTCCACTTCTGTATTCAGGATCCGGACGTTGAAGGCCTGGCCGCTCGGATTGTGGCAGCTGGTGGAAAGCAGCGAATGCCGGTTCGAGAGTACTTCCCAGGGGAGAAGCCCTATCGGATGGTTTACATGGAGGATCCGCTGGGCAACATCCTGGAGATCTACAGCCACAGCTACGAGCTTACGTATTCAGCTGGCGCGTACGTCTAGCTCCACGCACACCCTCAGCCAGCTTTCGACTGCCAGGCAGTCCTCGCCAAACTGAGACACGACGGTACGGAGCAAGTGTCTCGGCTGTAGAAGTCAGAGGTCTGCAAGTTAGAAGCTGGCGAACGTAATTTTAACGATTCATCGGCGAGCCGCGCCGCTAGCCCTAAGGAGCATATGATGAAAATGAACGGCATTCGTTGGCCGGAAGGCTACCTTCCTGGTTACACCGAAAACTTTGTCTCGAATGAGCTGATCGTCCTCGGCCTTGCCGCAGCTGATGTTTGGCCGTTGCTTGAAGAGCCACGTCTGTGGCCGACCTACTACGGAAATTCAGCCAATGTGCGCTTCCACGATGGCGCCGGCCCTCTGTTGCGAAACGGGGATCGATTCTACTTTGAAACCTTTGGCTTCCCCGTGGAGGCTCAATGCGTCGAGCATGAGGCTCCTACCTCCGAGGGTCCGGGCCGGATCGCTTGGCATGGCTGGGCCGGTGAGCCCGGGTCTGCCGATCGACTTGACGTTCATCATGCGTGGATTGTCGAAGACCTTGATGGTGGCCGAGTGCGGATCCTCACGCAGGAGACGCAGAAGGGACAGCCTGCAGAAGCCCTGCGTCTGGCCAAGCCGAATCCAATGATCAATGGTCACCAGGATTGGCTGGACGGCCTGGTGGAAGCAGCTCGAGCCGCCAAGTCAACGTCCTAAGCCGGAGTAAATCCCCGTGCTTGCTCCTCTTGCTCTCCCCAAAGCCCCGTTTATGTCTGCCCTGTTTAGCCCATTCGAGCTCAAAGGTGTCACTCTTAAGAATCGTATCGCGGTGCCGCCCATGTGCCAGTACAGTGCGGAGGACGGCCGTATCAACGATTGGCATCTCAGCCACTATGCCGCGCTTGCGCGCGGAGGCGCTGGGCTCGTGATTGTCGAGGCTACCGCCGTGTCTCCGGAAGGACGCATCACCCCGGGATGTGCTGGCCTGTGGGGTGATGAGCAAATTCCAGGAATGGCAGCCATCGCTTCTGCCATCAAGCAAGGCGGTGCCGTAGCTGGCATCCAGATCGGCCACGCAGGGCGCAAGGCTAGTGCAAATCGGCCATGGCAAGGCGATGACCACATCGCAGCCGATGATCCCGCAGGATGGGCGATCCTTGGTCCCTCGCCGATCGCCTTTGGCGGCTCGCTCGATAGAGTTCCCAACGAGATGACGGTTGAGGACATTCATCGCGTTCAAGCGGATTTCGTCGCTGCAGCCAAGCGTGCGCTTGCTGCAGGATTTGAATGGCTGGAGCTTCACTTCGCTCATGGCTATCTGGCGCAGAGCTTCTTCAGCCCCGACAGCAACAAGCGGGAGGATCGCTACGGTGGCAGTGCGGAGAACAGAGCACGCTTCCTGCTGGAGACATTGGCGGCCGTCCGTAAGGTTTGGCCCGAGCATCTGCCGCTGACCGCGCGCTTTGGAGTTGTGGAGTACAACTCGCGCGATGGCCAAGCACTGGTCGACTCCATTGAGATTGGCAAAGAAATGCGAGAGTTGGGGCTTGATCTGCTCAACGTGAGCATTGGCTTCAGTGCTCTTGGTGGCCGCGTCCCATGGGGTACACAGGCGTTCCTGGCACCCCTTGCTGAGCGATTTGCTAATGAAACTGGGCTTCCGGTGGCCACAGGTTGGTGCATCGATGATCCACAGACTACCGAGCGCGTTGTAGCGGACTGTTAGGTTGACCTAGTGATGATCGGGCGGGCCCACCTATCCAATCCGCACTATCCGTACCAAATGGCCATTGCGCTTGGCCAGGAGCTCCCAGCCAGCGTGCTACCCACGCCTTACAGCTATTGGCTGAGCAGATACAAAGGCCCGGGCAAGGCGTCGGCTCAATAGGAGCGAGCCAGCCCCCTCCTCCATCGAGCAATAGGGGCAAATGATCTGGCTCCCATCGAGAATCCCTAACGCCATTGCAAGCTGCTACCCCGCCTCAACACAGGCGGGGACAGGCACCATTAAAGTTGCTCCGCCTTGTCCGCCAGGGGTCACCGAAGCGGCTGCGTGAGCGAGACGGGATGGGAGGTCTGACTAGGCGCCGAAGAAGACTCGAGCTAGCGAGAGGCACTTGGCCGACGCTGCCTTGCCGGCATGCTCAAGCGCGAGCGCTCCGCCGCCGACAAGATGACCATCAGCACAAAGGGGTTGGCTACCTGAATCATGACTACGGACGTCTCTGAGATTGCACCTTGCAGCAGGAGAATCATCGGAATAGTGAGTAGGGCATGGAACAACACTCCCGCACCAACCAAAAGGGCTAGTGCTCGATAGCTCATACGACCCGCGCCAAAGGATGTGTAGATCATCCAAGCGCAGAGGGGGATGAAGATGATGATCGCAGTTAGCGTTCCCGCGCCGTAGCCGACCCCGAGAATCAGCGGGATCACGTGGAAGACAACGTTGATCATGATGATGCTGTAGATCGCATAGCCCCTTGAGCCAGGGCAAGGCTGGAAAGATTGAAGGCGGCGATCGCCTGCCCTGGGTGAAGACGCGTGGTGAGGACAACTACGCGATCTCAGAGCAAATCGGCTGGCAGGTCCATGTCTATGGACGAGCCAGTACTGAACTAAAGGGCTGGTGCGACAGCCGCGGCATGGCTCTTCGCGAGTTTACCTGGCACGAAGAACATGGCCGCGCTGGACGTCAGCAGGACGCTGTCTACGTTCTGCGGCCTGACACTTGGGTGGGATTGGCACAGCCAACGCAGTCCCTAGACGAGCTGCAGCGCTATTGGGATTCCCGCATGGGCAAGAGATTGAGCACGTGAGCGAGATGCAACCTAAGTGGAGTCGTCGCAAGGAGGCGCGGCCGCTCGAGATTGTAGACGCTGCGGTAGATGTTTTCCTTGAGAACGGCTTTGCTGCCGCAAAGCTCTCTGATATCGCGAAGCGCGCACGAGTCGCGAAGGGCACGATCTACCTCTACTTTGAAACCAAGGAAGAGCTGTTTCGAGCCGCAGCGCGCCAGTTGATCTCCACAAATCTGGAAGGCCTTGAGACGGCACAGGCGACCTTCGACGGGTCGATTGAGGAGCTAATCCCGACGCTCCTCCAGCGAGCGGTCTCATCAGGTGGCGATGCCCGCTTGTCTGCAGCATTGCGAATGGTGCTATCGGAGAGCCGAATGTTTCCTGAGCTTGCGAGGATCTGGCATGACGAAGTTGCATCTCGCATGATCCGGCTGGTGGCAAGCGCTGTCGAGCGGGCGCAGGCCAAGGGGACCGTCCGCGCCGGCGACTCAAATCTCATGGCCTTTTCAATCATGGCTCCGATCGTAATGGGTGTGCTGTTCCACGAGCTGTTCGGGACCTCGAGTCCGCATGCACCTGCGCTGGACAAACTTGCGTCCCAGCATGCTTCAATGATCCTTCATGGCATCACTGTGGATGCGATGTAAGCCGCCCTCACGGAGTTGTTAAGGGTTAGGCCACATCTATCCCTCCATGATTGAGATCAGTTGTCCTAGCCCTGCGACTTCGAGGGTGATCGTCTGCCGGCCAGAAGCAGATTCAGCGCGGCACAATCCTAGCCAGCGCATGCGCCCAAGGCATTGCTACTTGAAGGATGGGCAGCCATTGGCAAGCCACCAGCAGGCTACCGTCCTTCGTCGCCCCATGCGCACCGTCACGCAGTTCGAGCAGGGCATCCGGCCCGGGTTAGTCGTCCATCCCGCTGCAGACGATCAGGTCGAAACGACCCGTCGGCCACTCCTGCAGTTTCTGGGCGCAGGCCGCCGGAAGCGATAGAACGTTGAGTGTCGGTCCGAGGGCTGGCGCACCTCGTAGCCGCTGCCTCGATATCCCCCCGAGAACCGCTGGCCGAACGCAAGCGTCAGCGCCTCCACGCTCAGCACCACGTTCCAGATCCTTCGTGGCCCCACTTGCCGCTTCGCTTCCTGCGTTACGACGGCCAGCGCAACGGCCCCGATGACCGCGGACTGGTACCGGAGTTCAGGCACCACTCGCCGAGCTCCCGCGCGCCTGCGATCAGACGAAGACCTCATCGAGCAGGTCCCGCAGCGCGCCGTTCAGCCTCGGGTCGCCCTGTCCCTGCAAGGACAGGTACAGCGACAACGGGTCCACGACGGTGCCCGCGCCACCCAGGCGGGTGGAGTACGCCCAATGCTGCACGTCTGCATAGCCCTCGCCGGCCACGGGAAACCATTCCGGCTCCGGATGCCGACGGAAGCAGTCTCGTCCGATCGCAGCGATCGGACGCGATGGCGCCGCCAGTTCGGTGAGAACGGACAGGCCGGTTTCTCCCGCAGCACGACAATGATCGGCCAGCAGCATGTCCAAGCCACTTTTGCCGATGCAAGTGGTGCGCAGCACCGGCGAGCGCAGCCGCGGCAGCGCGACCGCCCACAAGGAGCGGCGCGCTTTCAAGAACCGTAGCTTCGTCTCCCGCCCCTCGCGCTGGGCGCTGACGAGGTTAGCCGCCACCAGTTCACGGGCGACCCGCGAGGCAGTCATGCGTGAGTAGCCTGCCTCGCGCGCCAGGTCGAGCGGCACCCACGGGACGCTGCCAGGGATGCCGCGCTCCTCCAAGTCGGGCCGCAACAGGGCCGCGATCAGAACCGCTTGTGCCGGATGGCTCAACCGCTCCCCAGCGGATGTGAGCACCCTTGGAGACGAATCGCGCTCGCGTAAGCTCATCAGGAAGCTCGGAGCGAACAGTTGGCTACCAGGCACAACGAAATCCACCCGAGACTCGATGAGCTTGGAGCGAATGTAGGGCGAAACGCCGGAGAGCACGAGAATGACCCTCAAGCCGGCCTTTTCCGCCAATCGATGCACCTGCGCGATCAGCCGCAAAGGTGGCAACGGTTCCGTCTGCGCCGGGACGGTGGCCAGCAGCACCCTGTGGCCGAGCAGGTCAAGCTCGGCCAGGCCGAATAGGGTGGCGAGGAAGTGGGGTAAGCCGCGCGTCTTGGAGCTGGGCCAGGGCTCGAGCTCACCGACCATGTCGGGTAGTAGACCCTGAAGATAGCGGGCTGCGGCGTCGAGGTCGTTCATAGCAGCGAATGTAACGGAGGTTCTTTACCGTAACAAGGCGCGGTGACAGTGAAACTGCTCTGTTACAGTCCAGTGCACCAGGCCCCTGCTACATCGCCAGGCGAGTTCCCCCGTTCAGACGCCAGCTACTCCCTCCGACTCCGCACGATTTGCCGGATAGCCCTCGGCAGTGGATTACTAGAGAGAGGTTTGTGACTATTACCGCGTAGTTGTAACGAACAGCATTTGCATGGGCTATTCATTAGGCAGCACGATTGTGTCGTAGTTGAAGTCTCGAGGCCGCTGACCGGTTGCCTTGATTGCTTCTTCGACGGCTCTATCGAGCATGAGCAGGTACTTTTTAACGATCTCGCTCCCCCGCCCCTTTTTCATCTCTTCTTTTCTCAGAAAGAGTTCCTGGATCTCCTTAAGTGCACTCACAGCCGTTGCTGATTGCTGCAGCGCAATCGCCAAGGATCGGTTCGGCACGTCAACATAGTTGACTGAATCGAAAGCCTTATGAAGCTGGGTCAGATGCGCCAAGATCAGCCGGGGGCCGCCGAATCCTCCCTCGAACTGCGCCAGCATCAGTGTCGCTGGAAATCGCGCATAGGAAATCAGCTCTATGAGGGACTGTGTGACCTCCCGTCTCCTGACTCTGGCGTGCCAAAGGGGGATCAGTCCCGCGGCGATGATGGCTGCGATGCTGCCGATCGCTTGCACCCACGCCGGCCAGTCAAGCGCTAACGTGGCGGATTTGGGACTCGGCTTGCTCATGAGTGCCCAAGTCAAGACGGCTCCTGCGGCAAAGGTCATCACAGCGACCACCGCCCAATCTCTGTCAGTTCTTCCCTGCTTCATGGCGTTCCTCCTCCGGCGTGCTGGTTTCTACCGTTCGTACGGGGCCTGTCGCGCCGTGCTCTCGGGCGCGGTCGAGGATGAACTTTGGGGGGGGCGTGTACGTCCTCCAAGTCTTTCGGGGAAAGAAGCCTTGATCGAATGGATGGCCTCAAGTCTTAGATTTCCTGCTATTGGGTTCTTGTGTCGGCTCGCCCACTCTTCTGGGCGCGGTGCGGCGTGGCTTGCTTTGCCTGCTTGGCGTTGCCGTGTTCGCTCTCCCTTGTCGGAGTGCCTCGGTAACTTGCCGAGTGGTTTCCTTCAGTGACGTCAGCTGCGCCTCCAAGCCATCAGCCCGCGCGTTCACGCCTTCCAGTCGGCGCAATGCCTGTTGCTCGCGGTTGGCAGCAGCAATGGCTTGTTGCTCGCTCTCTCGCAATGAGGTGGCCAAGGCCATGCGCTCCCGCCCCCACTCCTGCTCGGCTGACCGCAACGCCTGGCGATGCCGGTCAACCTCCGTATGGGCACGATCCTCCACTGCCCTGACGTGCGCCTGGAGCGCCCTCCTCTCTTCTTCGTGAGCGGCCGCGGCCTCGCCCAGACTGCGGCGTACGGCATCCAGTTCCTGCTCGAGTCGCTCCGCCCGTCCATAGGCTCCATCGCGTTGGCGCAGCAGGTCTTGTACTTGTGCCGTCATCTGGGAGACCTGTGCCGCCAACTGCTCCGCGGTGGTGGCGGCGGCCTGAGTCTGGACCTGAGCCTCCCTTTCGCGCTTCTGGCTGGCCTCAATCGCCAGCGTCAGGGCCACCCGGTCCTCCTCCAGCAGGCGCTCGCGTTCCTCCAGTGCGTGCCTGGTCGACTCCAGCTGGGTCTGAGCGAGCTCGCCGGCATCCTGCAGCGCGGCCTGCCACAAACGCTGGCTCAGGTGAGCTACCCGCTCTGGGATGCCTGGAACCGCCGCCTCAATGGCGCGCTGGCGCAGGCGAAAGCCTACGGTCTGCCACCAGGTCTCCAGCCAACGCGTGACGGTGTTGGGCGAGCCGGTGCCCAAGTGGGCTCGGATTCGCTCGACGGTGGGACGTTCGCCGGCGGCGATGATGTCGTCCGCTGCCTGGTGCACATCCAGTTCGCTGATGCCCTTGGCCATTGGGTGTCCTTCTGCGGAACGGTGAGAATTGGCAGGCCATGTCTGATAAGGCATATTTATCAGATGTAGCTCAACCTAATCATAGTGCACAATACATAGTACATATGAATAATATCACTGCTGCGTCAGGGGAACTCGTTTCGGGGCTGGTTCCGGAGCGGCTGGCCACTTCCGCCGCAGAAGCGGTGCGAGACATCCTGCAGGAGGCCGAAGCGCCTAACACCATTCGCAGCTACGCCGGCGCCCTGCGCTATTGGGCGGGCTGGTTCGAAGGGCGCTATGGCAGGCCCATCGCCCTACCCGTCCCCCCGGCGGCAGTGGTTCAGTTCATCGTGGATCACATGGGGCGCTCAGGCGATTTGGGGCTTCGTTGGGATCTGCCTGCAGACTTGGATAGTGCCTTGGTGCATGCGGGCCTGAAGAAGAAGCCTGGGCCGCTGGCGTTCTCCAGCCTGGTCCACCGGGTGGCGGTCTTGTCGGCGGCCCACAAGCAGGCCCGCCAAGACAACCCTTGCGAGAATCGCGCCGTGAGGACCCTACTGTCCAAGGGGCGCAGGGCTTCTCACAAACGAGGCGAGCGCCCGGCCAAGAAGACCGCGCTGTCAGCCGCAGATCTGCGCGCAATGGCGGCCACCTGCGACACCTCGCTCAAGGGGAAGCGCGATCGCGCCCTGCTCTACTTTGCCTTTGCTAGCGGCGGGCGCCGCCGCAGCGAAGTCGCCGAGGCGACGGTGAATCACCTCACCCGACTGCCCGAAGGCGGCTACACCTATCGCTTGGATCACGGAAAAACCTTGCAGTCCGGGCCAGTGGTTGGCAGCAGCCCCGACAAGCCCATCCTGGGAGAGGCAGCCACCGCACTGCAGGACTGGCTGGACGTGGCCGAGATTACCGACGGCCCCCTGTTCCGGCGCGTCTGGCCACGGTCATTGGGCGGCGCGCTCAGCGGCAAGGCGGTCGCCGCCATCGTTAAGGACCGGGCGCGGTTGGCCGGTCTGGACGGGGACTTTGCCGGCCACAGCCTGCGCTCGGGCTTTGTTACCGAAGGTGCGCGGCGTGGGGTGGCCCTGCCGGCGCTGATGGCGATGACCGATCACCGCTCCGTGGCCAGCGTGATCGGATATTTCCAGCAGGGCGGCGTCGGCAGCAACCCCGCCGCGCGCCTGATGGATGAGGACTGAGCCTCCGGCCCGAGCGGCCAGCAGTGCGCGTTGAATGTGCCCCGCTCGGGCCCTATCCTGCACAAGACGCGCACCATCCACGGCAGGAATCAGGGGGCAGCATGAAGCTAGTCAAGGCACGGATCCGAAACTTCCGTTCTGCAGAGGATTCCGGAACGTTCGATGTCGGAGAGCTGACCTGCTTGGTCGGTAAGAACGAGGCGGGCAAGACTGCAATTCTGACGGCGTTGTTTGGTACCCGTCCCATCGCCGACCAGTTTGCTTACGACACGGTGCGCGATTACCCCCGCCGCTTCCTCACGCGGTATGAGGAACGCCACGACGACGAACCCGCACCGGTTGCCACCCTGACCTGGGAGCTCAGCCACGAAGACCAAAAGGCGGTCGCCGACGTCCTGGGTGCCGGCGCGTTAAGTAGTACGACCGTTGACGTAACGACAGATTACAGTGGCCACAGCACTTGGAGCATTCACGTCGATCCCAACGTGGTGCGCGCGTTTCTGCTCGACCAGCACGGTGTGGCAGGCGAAGAGCGGGAGAAGTTTTCCAAGATATTGCTGGATCGACTCGTGGTCGAGATAGATGCGCACCCCGAGCCGTCTGACCAATTGCAGGCGGTCAAGCGGTCCATCAGCGGCTTCCGCAAGGGGAAACCAGTGCTGGCGGCCATCGATATCCTGCAGAAAAGGATGCCGGCGTTCTTCTATACCTCTCACTTTGATCGCATGTCCGGGGAGATATCGCTGGACAAGCTGTCTCGTGACACCCAAAGCGGCGCGACGATCTCCCCGGGTGACCAGATTTTCCTCGACTTCCTCGAGTACGCCGGGACGTCGGTCAGCGAATTGCAGTCCAGCACACGCCTGGAAGAGCTCAACGCACGTTGCCAAGCCGCCTCCAATGAAATTACCGATGAGATCTTCGAGTTTTGGAGTCAGAACGACGCGCTCAGTGTAGAGATAGCGCTTGCCCAAGGCCTCTCCGAGGATCCCGCCCCCTTCAATAGCGGGACTGTTGCCAAAATCCGCATTCGGAATGACAACCACAAGGTTTCGGTGCCCCTGTCTGAGCGCAGCGCCGGATTCGTCTGGTTCTTCTCCTTCCTGTCGCAGTTCAAGCAGATGCGAAAGAGGAACCCCGGTGCGATCATCCTTCTGGATGAGCCTGGATTGACGCTACATGGAAAGGCGCAAGCTGATCTGCTCCGCTACATCATTGAGCGTCTACTCCCCGACCACCAGGTCATCTACAGCACCCACTCGCCCTTTATGGTGCCGGCCGATCGTCTTGCGGACGTTCGCGTCGTCGAGGACGTTGTCACCTACGACCAGCGTCGCCGCCCCACCGTTAAGGGCACACAGGTCTCCGCGGACGTCCTGAGCGTCGATCAGGACACGCTGTTCCCCCTTCAGGCCCATCTCGGTTACGAGGTTACCCAAAGCCTGTTTGTGGGAGCGCATACCCTGTTGGTCGAAGGACCTTCGGATGTGCTCTATCTTCAGGCGGCATCGCACGCGCTCAAGCAACGCAAGCGCCAAGGCTTGGACAGCCGGTGGGTGATCTGCCCCACAGGCGGCATAGACAAAGTGCAATCGTTCGCCTCGCTCTTCTCTGGCAAGGGCATCCACATGGTCGCCTTGTGTGACTACGGCAATGGCGATAAAGGCAAGGTGCAGCGGCTGAGGGAGTCTCAGATCATGAAGACTTCCGGCGTCTTGGTAGCCACGGATTTCACCGGAAAGGCGGAGAGCGACATTGAGGACTTCTTCGCACCCGCCGTCTTCGCCGACATCCTCAACGGTGCCTACGGTCTGAAGGGAAAAGGGCAAATTTCCGCCCGGCAGTTCAGCCAAGACGGTGCCCTGACGCGCCAGGTCAAACAGGCCGAAGCACTGTTTAATGTCATGGGGGCTTCCGTTCCGCCCCTGGATCATTTCACTCCCGCCAACTGGCTCATCCAGAATCAGCACGTGCTGGCCGCGGAAACTACGGCCATCAATGAAACGCTGGAGCGCTTTGAGAAGGCCTTCGCTGAGATCAATGCGGCGCTAGGGGCCGGTGCGTAGATGAACCTCTGCCAGAGCTCCGCAATGGCAGCGGGTTCCTCTCCCGGCGCGCACTCATCGGAGGGCAGGACTCGGCTGCCTGACTCCCGCGCCATGAAATCGGCCTCTAACAGTGCGCCCTTTCCCTGCCATGCTGGCCCTGCGAATGCCGGGTCCGCAGAGGGCGCTTTAGACGCGCCAAGCCCAGTCTGATCCGTGAATGCGGCGACCACCCTGCCGGTTCCAGCGGAACGCCTCCCACATCAGAGTCGGCGGCGTTCCACCGTACTTCAACTCATCAGCCAACCGGATGAACACCTCATCGGTAATCCAGGTTGACGGGGCAAGGTCCAGGTCCGTGAGCTTGGCCGCATGATTGGCCGCGCGTCCAACCCAGACGATGTCGTTGCCGCCTCGAATACCCGTGCGAGCAGCTCGGATTGGGCTGCTGTCGATTCCGACGACATGCCTCACGGTACCTGTCCAGTCGGGGTACTGCTTTTTCAACGCTGGCATGACGATCATCTTGACCGCATAGTTGATTTTCAACCCGGCCTTAGCCGCCGGCGTGGCTTGCCGGTCACCCACCCAGATGCCCATGACACGATCTCCGTCGTAGGAGGTGATCTTGCCGCCCTCTTTCCTGATGATCGTCGCTGCACAGTGCAGGAACGCTTTGTAGATCTCTGCACTCAACTGCCAGGCTTCGGTGTCGACCATATTCGTTGAGCCGTTCAGGTCCGCGTACAAAACAGTGGCACGATCAAACTCCACTGCGTCATTGCCCAATCGCAGATCTTCTGGATCGGGTACAACTTGACCTCTCCGTGTAGACCATCGGGTTTGTGCTATCGCCTGCACGGCGGCCGTCATCTCTTCCAGCAGTGCCACCGTCAGTCCCTCGGCCCAGCTTCGAGAATGCGGGAGCGAATTTGTTCGCATGCCGGTGCAATCAAAGCCCGGGCGTCCGGGCCAGGGGTGTATCGGTAGGGGACGGTCGTGAGCCCCGTGAGATCACTGGGAAGCTTCAGCTTGTCTTCGCGCGGCTCCATCAAGAAGGCGCGCCGACGCCCCAGGAATCCAATGAACATACCCAGTTCAAAGACGACGTTGTCGCGCATGACAGGCCACTCGTCACCGCGGCTGATGACCATGTCATCCGCGTGGGCCACGGCAATGGCAAAGTCTGCCTGTTCCAGCTGGCGCTCGAGCTCGTCAAGTGTGTAGTTGGCGGCGCGGAACACCCCGTGGTCCCATACCACCGTCAGGAACGGGTCGTGCTCGAAGTGCTGTACCAGCAACCGCGTGACAGGGAGCGCCTCCACCGACGACATCACAAAGACCCGGACCTGTCCGCGAGGTTGGGTAATCATGTGATTGCGCTCTTTTAGACGGCGCGAAAGGGTCGCGGCCAGCCGCCGCCAGATGACGGGGTGTGAATCCGCAATCCTGCTGAAATCGATTTCCGGCACCTTTAGCACTACGGTCGGCTCGCGTGCAGTAACAGTTGCCGCCCGCAGTTGCGCCGGTTCGATGGCTGCCATTTCGCCGACGTGGTCCCCAGCCCTTCGGGTATTAACCACTTTGCCGTTGACCAGCACGTCCACGGAGCCGGAGACAATGAAGAAAACGTCGGTCTCTGGGGCGCCCTGAGTGATAAAGGCCTGCCCTGTCCCCACGTCGAGCAATTCCCCGGCCTGTGCCAGCTGGGCTGCGGCCGCGTCCAAGCCGGCCAGCAGGCGGAACTCAGCCAAGGCGGCGATCAGTCGCCTGCCATCATCCGCCGCGAGGCGCTCGACGATCCCAGTCCCCATACTGCCCCCTTGAAAGTGTGAACTGGGTCCCAATATACGCCCAAAGGAGCTGGAATGAATCCGGCTGCCAGCCACGCCGTAGGCGACGCGACCCGCCCGGCCTGGCCTCCTCTTGGGCGCAGGGAGTAGCACGATGGGACACAGCTGGAAAAAAGATCGCACCAAGAAGCGCATTGCCACCCGTTACGCCGAAGTCCGCGACGTGGACATCCGCGATTACAAGCGGGAAACCTCGCTGGTGGATATTCCAGTCAATCGCGCCTATCGCGTCCAAGGGGCGCATGTCTACATCGACATCGTCAATCTGGCGGACATGCTTAGCTGCACTGACATCGAAGGCGAAACCTGCCACAAGCGGGCCCTTCGATTCCTGAATCAGCACTACCGCGCCGTCCATCGCATCCTCGTTGAAAGTGATGCCATCCGTGTGGACTTTCACAACCAGCGGCTGCATGCGGTTGTGACCAAGCCGTACGGCGATGCCAACGAACGCGCCCGGATCGAGCGCGCGGTTGCGATCGCCCAGCTCGCCATCGATGTGCTGGCTGAAACGGGCGACTCGGACGCGCACATCCCCAATGCCCAGGTTCGTGTCGGCATTGACAGCGGGATGGCGTTGGCCGTCAACAATGGTCGTCGCGCCAGCCGAGAACCTCTTTTCTTAGGCTCCCCAGCCAATCAGGCGGCCAAGTGTGCCGGGCATGGAGGGGCTGAAGGCATCTACCTGACGCACGGCGCACGTGCCGTGCTTGAACTGCCTACCTTGACCGGCAACAAGGACCGCACCACTTCGCTGACCGATGCTCAGATTTCCGCATGCGTCGAGGCCGCTGCACTCGGCATTTCCAAGTCGCGCATCATCGAACTCTGGAAAGATGAACAGGCCGAGCTCCCTATCGGCGAATTCAAGTTCAGTCGACCGACGCCTCCGCTTTCTGATCTGGACTTCTCCCTGCTCAGCGCGGCGAACTCAAGGCGATTTGATGGCGTTTCGATCTATGCCGACATTGACGGATTCACCGACTTCGTGGACAAGCACTTAGAGGAGGATCCCGAACATCTGGTTCGAACACTGCACGTATTGCGCTCTGAGCTGGATGCGGTCGTACACGAGGATTTTGGAGGGCGTCGTGTCCGTTTTATTGGCGACTGCCTTCATGGGGTGCTGCTGGAGGGCACGTCACAGACGACAGATGCGCAGGACACGGTCAGCACCGCTGCCCAGTGCGCGGGTGCATTGCGCAGCAGTTTCTCCACTGCCCTGGAGCAACTGAGCGCCGAAGGCGCGGAAGTGGCAGAGCTGGGATTGGCCATTGGCTTCGAACTTGGCCCCCTTGCCATTTCCCGCCTGGGCATGAAGGGGAGCCTTCTGCGGTGTGCCACGGGGCGAGCGGTGTTGGAATCTGAAGCCCAACAACGACTCTGCGACGGTGTGGAGACGGCCATTGGTGAAAATGCCTACAAGGCCGCCAGCGCCGCGATACGGACCGTCTTTACCGACAAGCGAAAGGCGGCGAACCTAGACTATGCCGCAGCGGTGGAGGAACTCGCCGCATCCGGGGACCGCGTGGCGAAGGCAACACTGGAGGCACACTACGCTGAAGTGGCACCCGCAGTGGCTCCTGCGCTCGCGCAGCCGATCCGTCCTCATGTGGCCGCGACGTGACGCCAAGGCCTTTGGAGCTGCTGCAGCGCGTGGCACCGGACTACGGTGCCACGTTGATCGTAGACCCTGTCGGGGGGCTGGTTGGGATCACAGTGGTTCGGGCCGGCGGAGCCGAGTACGCATTTAGATTGCTCGTCTCCGTTGCAGGCGAGCACGTCTCAGTGCGCGAGATCGCCGACCCCGGCATGCTGCCGGGGTTCTGTCCCGATCGGCATATCAACGGTGACCGTAGCTTCTGCCTCGGCTGGGGAGAAGACAATCCGAGCCGGATCCAAGACGAAGCAGCAGCGAGGCATTGGTGGGCCACGGTCTACCAGTACCTGACCTACCAGATCGGCGCGAACGCCCGCCGGGTCTTTCCTGGAGCGGAGAACGGCCGCGCGCACGGTCGTGCTGCGCAGCATCAGGCCAATGCTGAGCAGGCAGCCGAACGACTGGGTCCGGCATTCAAGGCAGATGTGCTCGCGGGGCAGTTCATGGTCCGCAAGGATTCGCGCCCTCAGAAGCGGAGGCTCGAGCTCTGGCACGGCAAACTACTCCTTGCTCGGGTGTCGACGCGCACTGAAACCTTGGTCGGGAGACCCCCAGTCTGCCCATGTGGCCGCGATCCTGACGGTGCGATCACTGCATGTGGCGACCACGCTGCGGCCCTGGTCACTTTCATCTTGGAACAGCACCGATGTGCGCTGGCCGACACAGCTTTCCTTGAGGATTGTGCGGCTGCAGGAGCGCGCTGCTGCGGAACGCTGGACATCTGCGGTCTTCGATCTGCCATCAAACGAACACAAACCGTATCCCTCAAGACAGAGAACTCACCCCGTGCAAGAACCTCAAAATTCTGGCGGCCACCCGCCAAATCAAAGCGACCGCGTTAGTGCCGCTTGGCAGCAGCTGAATTTGGTCTTGGGCTTCTTCTCCCGTGTAGACACAAAACTCTCGGTCGGCCTGGGTATCAACCTGGGCATGCTTGCCATGATCGCGACGCGGCTGCCGAAACTTGATGAACTAACGGCCCTGATCTCGGTTGTGGGCGTTTTGTTCCTTACACCGCTTACTGTTAGCTTCTGGCACCTGTGGTACGGATATTTTCCGGAACTGCGAGGCGGGTCAAATTCGCTCATCTTCTTTGAACGGGTGTCGAGCATGGCCGAGCACGAGTTCTTGCAGAAGTGCGCGGAGCGTACGCTGATGGAGTTCGAGGAAGACCTCCTGGGTCAATGTTGGCGCAATTCCAAGATTCTCTCGTCAAAATTCAGCTGTTTGAAGTACGCGTACATTGCCACTGTTCTGGCAATCGCCCCATGGATGGCACTCATCGTTGTGCTGCCTCCGCCGGCAAAGTGACACACAAGTGGCTTCTGCTCATCCAGTTGTTGAGCCGGAGCCCCGGGCAGCGCTGACAGGGCCGGGCCTTCCGGCCCAAGTCGGCCCAAGGTGAGAAACGGTGCTGGCCATTGCCGGAGTTTGGCCATCGGCTATCACACGCACGTCGCAGTTAGCTCCCTTTCGGAAGGGGATGCCAGCCTAGACGTGCAGCAAACTCACGACGATAGACGGTGTCAATCTGGGGCGGGGCTCGCCGGACGTACTCTTCTGCGAGCGTCGCAGTTTGCCCTGAGAGGCTTGCGAGGTAGGCAACTGCTTCTTCCACTGATGGGACGCGTTGATTTTCCCCGTTGAACTTCGGTGGCAGCGCCGTCCATAGCACAGTGGTAATCCCGCGAGCAGCGGCCCAGTCAGCGAGCCCAGGAATACTCGCCGGTGCTGGACAGCCATGTGTCCAGACCCCCAAGTGTCGCTCCATGTTCTTTGAGGGAATGGCTTCCCGCTCACGCAAGGCTCGCTTGGCGTCGCCCTCGTCGTCGGTACCAGCCTCAACCCAGAAGGAGGTGACAGCAGACGCGGCCGCATGCATGACCAACGTAAGCCGTCCATTGCCGGATTGCCTTAAAAACTCTACGCAAACCGTTGGCCCGTCTGCCAGCCACTGTCCACGAACCGGTAGACCGTCGGGTTGCCATACCAGCGACCCCCAACCAAGATAGGCAATCATCTTGAGCCTCTACTCGACTGCGACAGCCGTGCCGCCCACCACAAGCGGCTCATTTCGTAATCGGTCGAGCCTTTAGTCTCTGCGCTCACCATCCTGGATGCCTCCTCGTCTCAACAAGACTCTGTATTGATAGCGCTACCGCGCCATCTGCCGCGATGTTGCGCTGCAGGGTCCGACGCCGGGCGAGAAGAAGCGCAAAGACGGAGCATGCTGCTGATTGCGGACTACCCGCAAGAGCGGGTGACGCATGCCTGGGAGATAGTCGAACCCGCTGTCTTCAAGCTCAAGTACGAGGCGGGAGAGAACCTCATGCTGCAGGAGCAAGCGGCGTCGCGACGATGCAATCCGAACACCCCGGCACCCTGTGAAAGGAAGCACGAAATGGCTGAAGTACCAGAACAGCTCTTCGGCAATAAGCTGGATGGGACTATCCTGCCCCACCAGTAGCAGGCAATCGTGCAGTGCACGCCCCAAGGCAAAGCAGTCATGCCGTCTGCCCTGCTCATGGGCGACCCTCAACATCACCACTAGTGCCGCCAGGCTATCCAGAGTGCCCAGCCCGCACAAGCCCTCGGTGATCTCTCGTAACCGACGGTCTCGGCGGACAAACATGCCGGCTCGCAAGCTCGCTCCGCTGAACACTTCCAGTTGCACAGGTGCACTGAGCGACATGAGTATTGATTCTCCACAACCGCCAAGTGCCTCGTGGACATTCAGAGCGGCCCAGACCGGTGAACATAGAACCATGCGGGAGCCGGGATAGCGCGCCTCGGCTGCTGCCTGCGTCGCCTGGGACGGGACGTGTTCCGCATGGGCATATTTCACCCACACATTGGAGTGGCAGCCGGGACGCTCCGGGGATATCGACTGTCCGAGCGCGTATGCGCTGGATAGGCCCATTCGGCTTCGCAAGCATTCAAACCACAATCCGACACTGAGTGATCGCAGGCAGTACGGCACGGCTCGGTTGGCGGGAAGTATGCTCGTGCTTGCACGCATGCGGGCAAGTCGCGCCTCGCCGTAAAAGGGTATCTCTTTGAGCGCCATGGCCGTGCCCCTCCCCATTCACCTTTGATGGGTAACGAAACGCGAGTTTGTTACTCCTTCCACCATCCGTATTAGAGGGGCAGAATCAGGAGGACACAAGCGACGGGGTGTGACCACGCCATGACGGAGCGGACCAACGAATCAATCCTGGCCCCGGAACGCCGTGAGATCGAAAGAGAATTGACCTTTCATTTCGGGCCTCTCATCGGCTATGAAAACTTGCCGCGAGCTCTTGGCTATCGCTCCAGCCACGCGCTCCGCCAAGCAGAGGCACGCGGAACCTTGCCCGTGAAGATATTCAAAGTGCCCGGCCGCCGCGGCAAATTTGCCTTTGCGATGGACATCGCCGACTGGATGGTTGGGCTGAGGGCCGCAATCAGTCCGCCGGCAGTATCTGGCACCCCGCAAGATGAAGCGGCTGCTCTGAAGCCCAACCAGGAATGACGCCCCACAACCCAAACTCAAGGGGCCGGGCTTGTAGCGTTTCAAGAACAGACTCAAGACGTCCCCGAAGATGCGCTCGCCGAGCGCCGAGGAGAGTACCAAGAGCCGGAAACTAACATCTCCGAACCCTGGAAATGACTTGCCCCCGTTGGCGCGGGGGCAAGTGACATCTGTTGGAGCAGATGGTGGTGAAACTCAGCCTGTACCCTGAGGCTCACCCTTTTCCTTGACAAAGTCAAGCGACTTCCCGTTCGCGCGGAGGGGTGCGCCCATTTCCTCCCCATCTCATATGGCGGAGGCGAACCTGAATGGGCACCTTGTTCCAATCTCGAGACCGGGCAGACGTTCGCAAGCCGACGGCTGAGGAGCAGGATGATGACCGCAGGAAAAAGCGCGACCGCCAAACCGACGGACGAAGACCGCCGTGAGGGGCATCTGCCCCATTCCCCTCTCGAGCTAGCACGCGGCAAGCGCGACCGCCGCGAAATCTTTGTATTTCAGTCCCCGAAGAATGGGCGGACCGTAACGGTGGCCGACCTGGTCAACTTTTGCCAGGCGCTGATGCTCGAATTTGACCCCCAGGTGGAGATGTATGTTGAGAGGCCGCGTCGAATCACGGTAGGCGAGAAGCGCGACCTTGAGTTGAGCTTCTGGGTCGGGCGGAGGGATGGCACCCAGCACTACCAGTTTGTAATCCCTACAAAACGGGTGGCTTCACTGAGCGTTGGCTTAGTCAAGCTTCCCGCAGATGACGAGCTCATCCACATGGCCTTGAATCAAGGGCTCGTATTGCGACTTGTCCACGAAAACTCTCTGGCATCTCGCGCCAGCGAGGTCGCTGTTGCCTACGAACTACTTCCGCTTGTCTGGGCCAATGCAAAGATCGCGGGGGCCAGGCAGTTGGAAGTGAGGATTGAGGACATGCTCCAGAACGTTGAGCGCCTCACCATGAGCGCATTACAACTGCAGACGGGCCAGGCCCGGTTCGCAGTGGCTTGCGCAGTGGCAAGCCTCGTCTACACCGGCCGCGTACAACTCGTGGACTATCGCCCAGGGGATCCGGATGCCCTCGTGGAGGTGCGTCATGGCTAGGTACGAAATCTATGATCAGGCGACACTCGACGAGTGGTACTCCCCACATCCGGTTGATATTGCACCAGATCATCTCTCCAAGTTCCGCGTGGCCAAGGAAGCACTCACCGCCTTGCTTCTGGGCCGTTCCACCATCACCGCTATATCCCGGAGATATGGAATCTGCCACAAACGCCTGAAGCGCATGGCAATGAAAGCGCCCACGATAGCCCACGATGGCATGCCGCACGGATTTCGCGTATGCATTCCATGGGGCAGTTACTCGACTGAGCTTTCCTTCGAACCCGCGGAATTGCCGCTGGTTCCAGGAAGATTTGCGTGGCACAAAGTCTCCGAAGCTGTGCCGAGTGTTAAAGCCTTGATCGATGGCTTTGCAACCCATCTGCCGCCGGGCCGCCCTCCAAGCGCGTTCGTAAAATTGCACCAACGAGTCCTTGCGGAGCTGAAGCAGCACAACCTGGAGGACAAATTCCCCCTGAACGATCCTGGCAAGGGGAAGCGCTCGCTGCTTGCTTTGCTCAAGCGGCGGCAGTCGGCAGTAGCCGACGTGGACCTTTATGAACCTCAATCGGCATCGAACGCTCCTGTCGCTTTGGAGCAAGCAGTACGGATGGGCCTGTTCGCCAGAACGGAGTTTGACGCGCACCAAATCGATGTTGAATGCAAGATCTCCATCGATATGCCCAATGGCGCGCGTGTTACGCGCAAAGTGTCACGGCTATGGCTTCTCATCGAAATAGAGACTGAATCCAGGGCGGTAACGGGATGGCTTCTCTGTGTCGGCCAGAGCTATGACAATCTTGATGTAGCGCTCTGCTTGTCCAAGTCAATGGAACCCTGGGCTCCCAGGGACCTGACGATCCCGGACCTCTTCTACGCACCTGGCGCTGGAATGCCCGTCTATCAGGCAGCAACGCCGATAGTCACGCGCTCGGCCGCTGTCGCACTGGACAACTTCCTTGCGCACTCGGCCCATGCACTCGAAGCAGCATTCTGCAGGGCTCGGGGAGGTGTGATGATCTTCGGAAAGTCGCACACACCGCGCTCACGACCCATTGTAGAGCAATTCTTCTCGCGCTTGGAACGTGGTGCGCTGCGTAAGATCCCCGGCGGTTTTGAGCCCGCCAAACGGCTGGGGGAAAACAAGATCAGGATCAGCAACTTCTCTCCGGATGCCCATCCCATCCAGATGCACCTTCTCGAGGAGCTCCTGGACGTCATCATAGCCAACTACAACGCGACGCCTCACTCCGCACTCGGACAGATGACGCCGCTAGCGTATCTCACGAATCGCAAAGAGTCAGCGTTTGCGTTTGCGCCGGAAACCTGTGGCCTGGATGCTGCAGATATGGCTTCGACAATCGTAAGCCTGCCCGTAAAAGGCAACAAGGATAATGGGGAGTTGCCCCATGTCACCTACTTGTATGCGGACTACCGATCCCCTTCCCTTAACGATAAATGGGGACTGATTGGCACCAGGATTCTTGCGCGCGTGAATAGGCGCGATCTTCGTTCAATCGTGCTACTTCAAAGTGCCACCGTGCCATTCGGAGTGGCTACCGCGCGAGCGCCTTGGTCGCGCGCGCCGCATGACGAGAGGACGCGAAGGATCATCTGTCGTTGGTCCAAACAGCGCAGTGATTTCTCAATCGCTGGCGTGGAGTGTGCAATTGAAGCCTTCATAGCGCATCTTCGATCTACTGCAGACACGTCCCAACCCGCAGTCGACCAACTTGCGCGCTTGCAGCAGTTGCACTTCGGCCGTCTGCCCGACATTCGGTCCCAGCCAGCTCACATCCCGGTAAGAGTCCCCCGGGGAGGCAAGGTGAATCTTGATGACTAGATCGGACCTTGCGGAGGCCATCATGGCCGTCCGTCGCCTTGACCCCGACCATCCACTTTTCATTGAGTCTGGCTACCGTATCAACACGAAGCCTGTCGAACGCATGGCGGATTTCGTTCTGTACAACATTCAGCAGGGTCATCATGGGTGCTCTCTTTACTCAGAGAGCGGGGTTGGCAAATCCACGGCGCAAGACTATCTAGTCGAAACCGACTGGCGCTGGCTCGTGGAGGACGGACGCCGCGCAGGTGTGGCCAGGGCAATCGTCGCAACCTCAGATGCATGCAGGAGCCCGCTGAGCTTCTGGCACGCGCTTTCACATCAACTGGGAATGCCGCGCTGGTCATCGGCCAGGCCTCACGAGCTGAGGGCACGAATACACAATCACATGCGCGCCGCGTGTGGGCACGCCGACGTACGCAGGTACGTATTGTTCATCGACAGTGCTCAACGGCTCACCAATCTTGAGTTTCAGTGCTTAGAAGATCTTGATAACTTGATGAGCAAGGACAGGCTTACTCTCTTTTTGGTCTTTGTGTACCAAAGTGACCAGCAGGGCATCGAGCTTGGCGACATGTGGCAGCACCATCCGTCACATGTTGTTCGCCGGTGGTTTCTGGACTCAGCCCCATTTCTTCCTCTTGCGGCGCGAGATGAGGTCAGGCATGCCCTGTCGCGCTACGACGGCGCAGCATGGTGGCCGACAGAGGACATGCCATTTTCTAGATACTTCGCCACCGACGCATTTGATCGCGGATGGCGGCTGGAATCTGAAACGGAGATGATTTGCGATGCTGTGTCCGCCCTCCGGAGGGAGGTGGGACTTCCCGAACATAGTGGCTGGCCGATGTGCTCCTTCACATCGACCGTGCGGAATCTGCTAACGAACGCTTGGTTTCAGCAGAGTTTCGAACGCTTCACTCCATCTGACGTCCGTGCTGCGCTTGTGCATGTCGGGTACCTGCGAACCGAGTTCATTCGCATGCGCGAGAAGATGTCCGACAAGGCAATCGCCATCATTGAGAAGATACAGAATACGGCAAACCAGGTAGGGGGAAGCAATGAATAGCTCTCGCGCCGTAAATCCTTCTACGCCTCGGATTGTCGGCGCAGAGCATGAGTTCTATCCATACATATCGGGCTACGGCGTGCTGCAGCGGATCGTTGCACTGGGCATGCCAACAAGTGAGCAACTCATGATCATGGGGGTGAGGCGTAAGACTGGGCGCTCCATGCTCCGCCCTTTGCTTCTGCCGGGCCGGGTGCAGGATACTTTTGCGTCAGCCATCGAAGTCCGTGACGTCACAACGAAGAATCTATGGAATCCGGCCGCGTGGCTTCCAGTTCAATCACTTCGACTTCTCGCGGGTAGTGAGCTTCCATATATGCGGTGCCCCGCATGCGCACTTCACGGCTACCATTGTTCACTATTTCTCCTTCCTTCCATCTCTGCGTGCCCTTGGCATGGCGAGAAGCTCATCAGCCACTGCGAGGCATGCGGAAGGACGCTGGGCACCAGTTTTGACCACTCCGGTGGTCTCGGGACTTGTACTTGTGGATTTCAGCCAATCGACGCCCACACAGCGCTACTGGACGTCAGGCAATTTCCCGCTCGTGAAGTGTCGCAGTGGGTGGATGACTACCTTCATTGGGCATCACGCCAGCGGGCAGGCCGAGTGATTCACTTCCCCAGTGATGCGCAAAGCTGGCCTTCAGCTCTGGCGCGCCTGATTGATAGAACGACTCCTATGCCGCCCGTCCACCAGGACGATGGCAATGCTCACGTAAGGTATGAGGCTTTCCAGCCATCCGCTGACGATCCGGAGCCAGGGGCGTTCTGGGGCTGGGCAATGATTGGCGGCAACTCGGGCCTCATGTGCGCTCCGCTCCCATTGATGGCCTACGATGCTTTGACGCGGGCCACTGCAGCGGCATGCGCCAGGGTCGGACTTGAAGGCCTATCTGTCCTGAGCTTCCGCTCAACGCACTACGACACCCAAGGACCCACTGAGGTAGAGCGGCACGAGTCGTTCCTAGCTCCCTATGGTGTTTCTGCCAGCGGCGCGACTTGGCTCAATCTCTCGGTTGTCGACCCGATGGTAACGTTAGCGTGCGGCACAGCGCTGGAGCTGGCCGCTGCGGCCTTTGGTATCGCGAACGACAAGCCGGATAGGTCCCCTTCCGTAATCGTCGCTTCGGTATTGGACAGCATTAAGGGAAGATCCGCCTTGGTCGACGCGCTTGTGTGGGTTCTGGCAACCGCTTATGAGGAAGGCTTGGCGTTGACGCTTGCAAGGGTGTTCAAGCTGAATCCGAAGGATGTACTGCCTTCAGGTGGGTATCCGGTCATCGAGCTTCAGGGTTCCGCCCGTTCCTTGAGAGAAGTCCGGGTCGCCTGGGTGACACCTCGAAAAACAGCTAGAATCCAGCAGAAATCCTAAGGCAGGCAGTTCTTAGCAATTTTTGCCATCATTGGGGCAACGGCACTGTCTCGTGCCGGACTGCGAACGGCAGTAGCCTTCATGCGAGTACGCAACACAAGGGGAGGCTTTGCCGCCGCGTGGGCTAATTGGCAATTCTAATGAACCCCCGGCAGTCGTGGGCGTGTTTTATGGGCTTCCGGAACTGTTGGGCGTTATTTATGTACTTCTGGAAATGCCGGGCGTCTTTGGTGAACTTCCGGGAATATCGGGCATCTTTGGTGGACTTCCGGAAATATCGGGCATCTTTGGTGGACGGAAGCTGCCAGGAAGAGGCTAAGCTCACCCCATCCATATCTTCTAAAATCAATGCGTTAGAGGCCGGGCGTTTTCGGTGCGGCAGACAGCGCCATAAGTGGCCTATAGCGCCTCGCTCGTAGCGGCCGGGGCTCGAACACCTGATACCTTTAGCTTCGCGAGTTCGACTGCGGTCGAAAATGCAAACAAGGTTGCGCACATGACGACCAAATACTGGGCAACACGCCAGACTCGTTCGCCCACTGATAGACCGCTCAAATTGAGCCGATTCCGGAAGTACACGAGTACGCCGCACACCCCAATCCAGACGCCAAGCGTCATGCAGGTCATCGCGCCGACGATGCGAGTCAACACAGCCAGCTCGCTTGCCGCTAACACGTATGCGGCTGTACACATGCCGGTTCCAAGCGCAAGTACCTTCATTAGTTCGATCTGATCTTTAAAGTTCGCGAAGGTTGCTTCGTTCTTCGCTGTTGCAGCTTGTGCATCTTGCGGGGTATCCGGCCGCTGAGATTTTCTCTTCGCCGCCGTGGACCTGATCTTTGCTCGGGAGTTCATGAGTGCATCCGCTCTCTGTGTTTGAATCTCAGCTTCCGGCTGCGGCTCAATTCAGGGCGGCCTCTCGAAGAGCCTGCCAAGTCCGAATCAATGCCGACGTATCATCGTATTCACTCGCAGAAAGCAGCGAATACTTTTGATCAAGAACCAATGGCTCACGGCCGAAATCAACGCCAGCATCATCCACGAGCAATAGAATCAGCTGGGAGTCTGCCGGGCGCTCGTCCCGAATGAATTCGAGCAGCTTGACGTGATTGATGTCATCTTGATCCTGTTGCTTGGGCGAGTCAAAGACGATCGGACACCTCACAGCATCCTCAGCCTTCCATGCTAAACGCAAGATAGCGTAGACATAAGCGAGGATGGCCCTAGGGCGATCACTTCCTGTCTCATGCAGTTTCGCCGTGAGGGACTCAAGGAACTGATCCGGAAATTGCACGCTCAACGCCTGGGAAAAGCTCTTGAGCAACCCAGCGTACGTGTCGATTACTTCCCGCTTCCGCGCAGTAGAGCGCGCGTTTCGCAGCCTCTCGCCCGCCTGCTTAATCTGATAGTCCAAGTCGGCGATCACTCGAACCAGGTCGGCAACTTGTTCATCCAACTGCGAAGAGAACCTCTTCTGCCCTGCCCGCTCGAGAAGTCTGGCGAATGTGACCTGTCCTCTACGCTGGGTCAGCAATTCATTGAATTTTTGCTCATCTTCTGTGGCATCTTTCAAGCGTTGATGACTTATGGCGATCTGTCCTGAAACATCGGCGAGGCTGTTCATAACCTCAACTAGCACATCATCTGCTCGCGCTTCGTCTTGCGCCAATGCAAATCTCTGTGCAAAGGAATTCTCGTGGAGCTGACCGCACGTCGGGCACTCCAGTTCATCGTCTTCGTGCTTCGCTGCAAACATGTAGTCGGCGTGAAGCTCTTTGCGGACTCTATCCAGAATTTCTCTCTGCGCTTCAAGCTCGAGACGGCGTTGAGTTAGCTTAGACAGCTTTGCACGTTCAACCTCGCGAACTTCGACTAGGCCCTGTAGCAAGCCAACGACCCTCTCAATCTCTTTCGCGAAGACTGCAGGATCGATTTCCACGTCAATGTCCTGCAGGGCCGTTTCTTGGGCGCGCTTCTGAAGCGATTTCAGGCCTTCCAGCTGCTTGGCTGGTTCAACGCGAGCAGCTGCAGCTTCCGCCTGAGCCTCCATCGCCTCGAAATATTCAGCACCGGTCACTCCGACATGGAAATTCACAACGTCTTCTCGCCAGCGGGTGAACTGTTCCAAACGCGCAAAAGACGTCCACGGCTGATTCCAACCAGCATCTTGGTCTACGTAAAATGGAATAAAGAGGAACGCTGGGGGCGGCACGACCACTTTGTCAGAGCGATTCTTCAGCCTCAACTTCGCCCCCAAAAGGCCGTACAGGGCTGGCGCCAAGCCCTCCGAGATGCTCGTGTAGCAACCCGCGATAGTGCCCGCATGGATCAAGGTGAAGGTCTTGCCTTCCTTTAGCAGAACGTAAGGTTCGGTGTCTACAGTGAACTCCAATGCGGAGATCACGCTCGCGTTCTTCCAGTCGGGATGAACCTCGGCAGCCTCGGCGCCAAGGGTGGCGTAGATGGATTTGGCGAGCGATGACTTACCTACGTCATTTAGGCCCTTGATCACCGTCACGTCGGGATGGAACTCGACTGACCTTGCTTTTCGTTCCCGATGAGATACGAGATGAAGCCTTTGAAAGGCTAAGTTTTTCATGTGTCCTGGTCCTTAGACTGCGTACCAGCATCCGAAAGTTAGTGGGTGTCGGTTTCATAGAAGGCCATCATCACAACGATGAGTTCCTGTTCGGCGGACATGCCGGCAGCGCCATAGCTTGGGTCCTTACGTGCGATTTTCGCCGCAGCTTCGGCGAGCTCCAGCAGCGTTTGATCTTCTGACATCGCGCTCTCACTGGCTGCGACGAGAAGGCGTCGATCCCTGCGGAACGCCGCATCAAGCGGGCTCTGCATTCTTGAGAAGTAGCCAGGATAAGCATCTTTAAGCCTTCGCCTTATGAGAAGCGAGACGCCATCCGAGTGAAGCTCTGCTTGGATATGACTCCAGGCGGCAGTGGCTGGGGCAACGGAACGAGCACTGGCAAGCATCGCGTCGAGCCCCTCCCTATCGATCCCTTTCGCCTTGCACACGTCAGAGATGGCACCAATAGGCCTTTGGGCGACCGTCTTTCGCCGCAACTCATCGAACAACGTCCGGTAAAACGTTTTCGGTTGAATGTGAGCATTGGGCGCATGCTCTTCCAGGAAGTTTGCCACGAGTCCTACGGTCGTCTCGTTGTGCTTGCTTAGGTGAATCTGGGCAACCGATACCGTCAGCTGATTCTGTAAAGCAACACTGAAATCCTGTCCTAACTCATCAGCCAAGCACTGCTTGAGCGTCGCCCACTCAGTCGAACTCAGCGCTTCGAAGAGGCGCTGGCCGGAGGAGCCAGCCGCTTTTGCCGCGTCTAGGCCCTTGAAGCTGAAACCGCTTCCCTCGTTGGTGACGAATTGGAACGTCACCTTCTGGTCCTTCAGTTCCTCGGCCTTCGCGCACAGGCGGCCCAAGATGGACGGCAGAGCATTCCCGGCGTTACCCTTCTTGCGGTTCGTCAACTTCTTCAAAGTCCAAGCGCCAGCGGCGCTGGTCTTGATCTGATAGAACGCAGCCGTCGTGGGATGTTCGGGGCAGTTAAGAACAGCAATGTCCTCGTGAAGCTCGCAAAGCAGCGCGTAGTTGCCGTCGGCCTGATGCAAGCTTAGCAAGCGTGCCAGCGCCCAATTCTTCTGATAGTCGAACCGATCGGCCGAGATAGCGCCGCCTTCCTCTGCTAACGGAGCAGCGGACATAAAGTCAGCAATGACGTTGGAACTCATTCCCTGCCCCTTGCGCCGGAACTCCTAGCCCGACGCCCCTGAGTCGGATTAGAGGGAAATTGATCATTTAAGTCAACAATCTGGTCCGCCACTGGTGGTGGCGCCGCCGGACGAGTCGAACGTGGCTTCCCATGATACGTCGTGTTTGCCTGGCTTCCCGCCGTATCCGGGTATCGATAGATCCAGAAGAATGCTCATTTGAGGTTTCCTCTTGGTGCCAAGGTTGCACGCGGCGTTCGCCGCAGAGCTGGATGACGCCTCCAAATTCAATGTGGAGTCGGGCTGGTCGAGTTTGGGTGCTCTCTCGATCTGAAGCCAATTTGCGATTCAATACATGGCGTTCACGAATGTCCGTCTCTGATCGGAAGTCGCTCTCCCACCGTCAATAGATCATTCTCATCGCGACTGGACTGACTTGACAGACAAAACGGTTTTTTGCGCAATCTCCAGCCTACGCACGTCGTTCGCTGGCACAAGAACTGCAGCCTTCTGCGCCGGGTTCCAAAGCACATAGCTATCACCCAAACGCCCCACTAGTCCCAGGCTGCCTTGCGCCTTCTCATCAATGGTCACATTGACCACGTACTCGCTGCTGCCAGAAGTAATCGCCTTGGCGCGTTCGAAGCCAAGCCAGTTTGACGAGATCGGAACATAGACAATCATTACGAGCGCATAGGCCAGCCACGGCGAATCCTTCACGGCGGCCGGCAACACTGGGGACAGGCGTACTGCCATTGCACATATACCCGTCAGCCCCACACCTATCAAAACGGGCCAGCCATTGGACCACCAAATCAAAGCGCCCATTCCGACAATACAAAGAGCCAGGGTCAGCCACATCAGCAGGTTGGCTTGGGACGGACTCGCCGTCACCTTCCCTTCGACCCACCCTCCAAGCAGCAGCGCAATCAGTATGAAGAACAACACCATGCCGATCCCCGCAAGCCCTGCCAGCGCAAGCTCACTCACCGCAACAAACTGAAAGGGATCCAGGCCGAAATGCCCCCAATACGCCTTCAGATAGAAGGCTCCTTGAATCAATCCGAACGTGACGAGCGCCGAACCCCATCCAGCAACATCAGCCATCGTTAGCGTCTTCTGCGTACGTTCCATGTATCCCCTTCCATCAATGCAGCCCCGCTGCATAGTGACATGTAGCGCTCCACCTCGCAGGATCCAACCCCATTAACGTGACGCGTCACACCCAGTCGCTCCCACCCCATTGGCGCCCCACCCCTCCCCCACTATAGTTCCACCCCTCACAAGGACGAGGCGGCGCACATGCCCTATATAGGAATCGGACTCCACGTACTGGCAGCCATCTACTTCGCGGTGCACGCCATCCGCTCGGGCCAGAGCCTCTACTGGCTCATTCTGCTGTTCTCGTTCCCGCTGCTCGGCAGCGTCGTCTACTTCCTGGCGATCTACTTCCCTGAAGTCCGTCACTCACGCGGCGCCCGGCAGGTCGTCCGTTCCGCCAAGCAGCTCATGGACCCGGGCCAGGACCTTCGCAACGCCCGTGCCGAGCTGGCCCGCACGCCCACCGTGCAGAATCGGGTTCGCCTGGGTATGACGCTGCTGGATGCCGGCCAGGCCGAGGAAGCCAGAGCCCTGCTTGAGCAGGCAGCCAGCTCGCCACTGGGCGACGATCCCTACATCCTGACCGGCCTGGCGCGTGCCCGCCTCGATTCCGGGCAGCCCGCGCTTGCGGCGGAGACACTGGACGGCCTGTTCGCCCGCCACCCGGATGTGCGCCGCAAGCCGGAACAAACCCTGCTTTACGCGCAGGCATTGGCAACCGCCCAAGCCCCCGGCGCCCGCGCCGCATTCGAGCGCGCCGTGGAATGCGGAAACGATGCGGCCGCTCGCTGCCTCTACGCCGAATGGCTGATGGCGCAGCCGCAACCCGACGATCGCGAGCAAGCCCGCAGCCTGTTCGCCAGCATCATCGACGATGCTCAGCACTGGTCGCGCCACGCACGCAGCCACAACGCCGCATGGCTGGAGCGGACCAAGGCCGCGTTGAAGGGCTACTGACGCCTGACGGCCTTTGACAAACCTGTCGCATTCGCCTCGCTCACGGCCTCGCCGGGCGGATGCCGACACTCGCTAGGCTTGCACCACCGGCATCGCCGATAGCGTTGTAGCGCAAGGCTCCAGCTTGGTTGCGTCGTATGCAACGATTCTG
The DNA here is from genome assembly GCF_029841665.1 of Stenotrophomonas sp. GD03819. Classification (NCBI taxonomy): domain Bacteria; kingdom Pseudomonadati; phylum Pseudomonadota; class Gammaproteobacteria; order Lysobacterales; family Lysobacteraceae; genus Stenotrophomonas; species Stenotrophomonas sp. GD03819. The sequence goes on along the minus strand of NZ_JAOCEW010000002.1, from coordinate 25,121 downwards.
AAAATGTTGAAAGTAGTGACGTCATCAGCCCTACTGCATTGGCATCACGCATAGGTCCGCGTATTCCTTGCCCTGCCACCGTGCATCGGTGGTCGGGATTCGAAACCCCGGTTGTGTGGATGTTGCTCGCACTTGCCAGCCGGCACTGCTTCGCGCGGTGCCGGCTGGCAATCCGTCAGTCGGCTATGGCGGGCGGTGCGTGGAGGCCTTGCGCCTGCCCGGTCATCCACACACGGGGTTTCGAACCACGCATCGTCCGCCACCTTTATCGGTGGCGGCTTCTGCATGCACGCAAGGAGCCCCGCCATGACCCAGCCCCACTCCCCTGCCCCGCACCCCATCCACGACGCGCCTGCCAATAGCCCTGCGCTGGACCCGAACACCCTCATCGCCCTGCTGCACAGCATCGGCACCGGCGCCGCCTCCGATGGCCAGCCGTGGCCGGAACGCCATCAGATGCCCGGCCGGCGCATCGCCTTGGCGGATACCGATTGCTCGCTGGCGGGTCTTCGGGTGGTGCTGGAGATCCTGCTGGCCGCGCAGCGCGCCCGCGAGAACGGTGAGCTGGAGCAGTACGTTGGCCCGCGCGTGATGGAGGGGCTGATCATGGCCGGAATCGGCCTTACCGCACACGCCAGTACCCGACTGCATCCGGACGGTTGAGTGGCCTGGTGGCGCTGGGCGGCCACCGCGCTCTGTCTTGTGGTGGTGGTTGCGGCACAGACGCTGTGGCCGGCGCCGCCGGTGCACTCGCCTGCCGCGTTCCAAAGCATCACCGACCATCGATTCTCACAACTGCGGCGCCAAGCCGTGCAGTTCGTGGAGGCTCGGCCACGACAGGGCTTCCAGTTCGTCGAGCGGCATCAAAACGCCGGATTCCAGATTCACTGTGGAGGCGTTCCAGTGTTGTGGCTGGAGAGGCGCTCGCACCATCTGCTGTTGCAGGCCTCACTGGACGCGAAGCAGCGGGCGCCCGCCGTTGTGCGGTTGCGGGCGCTCCTCCAATGGCAGTTGGAGCCGTTGGATTACCTGGAGCAGGTACTGGCTGGCGTGCCGGAACCTGTTCTGTTGGATCGGGTGCTGCAGATTCTTGCTGGTGATGTGCCTGATGGGGCGCGATGTGGCGTGCCGTAGTCGAGCATGGCTCGACTCTACAGGGCTGAGGGCAGCGAGGGTCCGGGCTCCAGCCCTGCCGCTCGTCACCTGCGCGACAGGCATTGGCCCAGTGATCATGCGGGTCACCTCCCTGCATCGATCCAGCCCGCATCGCGCGCATGCGCTAGATCCTCTGGCGTATCGACATCCAGGCCCAGCTCCGGCGCTTGAAGGGCATACACCGTATCGACAGGGAGCTGCCTCAAGCGCGCTCCGAAGCCGCGGTCACCGCTTGCACCCGCAGAGTTGAACCATGCACGCGGCACTACCGCGGGAATGCCAAGCGCATCTCCATGACGGGTGCCTGCGCACCCTGACGCCGAGGCGCGGGCACCGGAAAGCAGCGCCTGCAGATGCGAGCGCTCGATTGCGGGCTGGTCGCATGCCACGACCATCACAGCGGCCACCGTGGGCAGCAGGTGTGCGCCGGCAACCTGCAGGCTGCTCGCCAGGCCGCGTTCCCAGTGGTGGTTGGTTACCGGAGTGGCGTCCAGCCCGGCAATGCTGGATGTCACGGCCTGTGCGTTCGCGCCCACCACGACCAGGACCTGCGCTGGCGCGAGCTCCCGCGCCAACCGCACCACGCGATGTACTAGGGTCTCGCCCTGCCGGGTCAGAAGCTGCTTGGGCTGGCCAAGTCGGGTGCTCCCGCCGGCAGCCAGCACGACGACCGCATGCGCGTCAGTCACCTGCCGTGCGCGCTTCGCCATTGCTGCAGCTGCGCGGCGATGCTGAGCGAAATCGCCTCGGGCCCTCGGCCGCCGATGTCCAGGCCGACCGGTGATTGAAGTCTCGGGGACAGGCGGTGGCGCTGATCCGGTGTCAGCAGCTTGAACAGGTCCTCGCGCCTTCGCCGCGGACCCAGCAGTCCAATGAACGCAACGTTGGTATCAGCCAGGGCCACCAGCGCCTCCCGGTCCAGTTCGAAATCGTGATGCATCACCAGTGCCGCGTCGCACGGGTCGCCATGAAGGGCCTCGGCCGGGCTGGTCTGAAGATGCGCATCCGCGCACTGCCCGGCTGAGGCCCAGCGCGCTCGTCGTTCGGCCACGCTGACCCGCCACCCCAGGCCCCGCAGCAACGGAACGAGGAAGGGCGTTTCGGGACCGCCCCCCAACACCAGGGCCCGCGGAAGCCGAGGCAACGGCAAACGCCACGCACCCTCGCCAAAGGGCTGCGTACCCTCCATCGGATGCAGCTGCCACGCCTGCTCGCGATGGCCGGCGCGGAAAACGACCTGGCCCGACGTACGAAGGTCGCGCTGGAGTGGCACACCCTCGCGCAACCAAGCCTCGATGACGTCGTCGATGCCGACCATGGCACGCAATGGCAGGAGCGCAATCCGCAGCCGGCCGCGGCACCCGAGCGCGGACCCACTCAACAGGTCGTCGTCACTGCGGGTGTCGATCTCGATCCAGTCGACCCGCCCTGCCGCGCTCACCTGCTCCGCGCGTCGCGCGAGCTCGGGCTCCAGACATCCGCCGCTCAGCCAGCCGACCTGGTCGCCGTTGCAGAACAGCACCATGTCGCCGGCACCGGCGTAAGTGGAGCCATCGGTTTCCAGCACCAGCGCGAGCACGGCGTGCTCCCCCGCGCGCACGCGCGTCAAGGCCGTCTCGAGCACGCCGCGCGGGCTGCCTTCGGCGAGGAAGCCCGGCGCTGCCGACAGGTGCTCGGCAAGATCGCAGGGCTCCCCTCCGCCTGCGGCGGAGGCCTCCAGAGTGGGCGAGGCTGCGGGTCGGTCCATGCGCAAGGGTCAGCCCACGTCGGGCAAGCCGGGCAGCAGCTTGTCCAGGGTAATGGGATAGTTGCGCACGCGCACGCCGGTTGCGTTGTAGACCGCATTGGCGATCGCGGCGCCGACCCCGCAGATGCCCATTTCACCCACGCCCTTGGCCTTCATCGGCGAGATCACCGGATCCAGCGTGTCGAGGAAGACCACTTCCTGGTACGGAATGTCGGCGTGCACGGGAACCTCGTAGCCGGCCAGGTCGTGGTTGATGAACAAGCCAAGCCGTTTGTCGACCACCAGCTCCTCCATCAGGGTCGCGCCCGCACCCATCACCATCCCGCCGATGACCTGGCTGCGTGCGGAGAGCGGATTGAGGATCCGGCCGCCATCGCATACGGCAAGCATGCGGCGGATGCGCGTCTCTCCCGTGTAGGCATGCACGGCGACCTCGCAGAAATGCCCTGCATAGGTGCCGACGTCGTAGCCTTGCTTGAAGTCACCGAAGGCAATGCCGTCCTCTGCCGACAGTGTCCCCGCCTCCGCCAGCTTGATCGTCCGTCCACCCGCCTGGATGCGGCCATTGGCGAAGTCTGCGGTGTCGCCGTCGAAGCCGAGCTTCTCGCCCACCTTGCGGCGCAGGCTGACGCACGCCGCGTACACGCCTGCGGTGGAGCTCGCCGCGCCCCACTGGCCGCCGGAACCGGCGGAGGCGGGATGACGGGAGTCGCCGAGGGTCACCTGGACCCGGTCCAGAGGCACGCCCATGGTCTCGGCTGCCGTCTGCGCGATGATCGTGTAGGAGCCGGTGCCGATGTCGGTCATGTCGGTCTCGACAATCACCCCGCCTTGGCCGTCAAGCCGGACCCGCGCCGCCGACTTCATCGTCGGTGCGCCGCGATAGCCCGCGGACACGCCCATGCCGACCAGCCAGTCCCCTTCCCTGACCTGCGCAGGCCTGGGGTTGCGCTTGTTCCAGTTGAAGCGCTCCGCGCCTTCGCGCAGGCAGCGCACCAGGTTGCGGTCGGAGAACTTCTTGGACGGATCGCCGGGCACGACCTCGGGCTCGTTGAGGATGCGGAACGCGATCGGGTCGAGGCCCAGCTTCTCGGCCATTTCGTCCATCGCCACCTCCAGCGCCATGTGGCCCGGTGCTTCGCCCGGTGCGCGCATCGCATTGCCTTCGGGCATGTCGAGCGTGGCGATGTAGTTGGCCACCAGGCGGTTGGCGCCCGCATAGAGCTTGGGCGTCTGCAGGGTGCCGTTCTCGCCGTCCTCGCCGTTGATGTTGCCCGACCAGTTCTCATGGGCGATGGCGGAGATCCGGCCATCCTTGCCGCAGCCGATCCGCACGCGCTGGAGGGTGGCGTGCCGGTGCGTGGTGTTGTTGGGCATCAATGGGCGTTGCAGCGCGATCTTCACTGGTCGCCCGACCTGCTTGGCCGCCAGCGCGGCCAGCACCGCGTCGGCACGGATGAACAGCTTGCCGCCAAAGCCGCCGCCGATATAGGGCGAGTCCACGCGCACCTTGGCAGGATCGATGCCGAGGATCGCCGCCATGCCCTGCCTGGCCCAGTCGATCATCTGGTTCGCCGTCCACAACGTGAGCGTGTCACCCTCCCAAGCGGCGATGGTGGCGTGCGGCTCCATCATCGAATGACTTTCGTCGGAGGTGTGGTAAGTCTCGTCGAGCTTGACCGCCGCGCTCGCGTAAGCGGTGTCGAAATCGCCGAGCGTCTGCCGGTCGGGCTTGCCACCGCGCCCCTTTGCCAGCGGCGCGGACGGTGCCAGGGCCGGGAAATCGAAGCGGCCCTTGTCGCGCTCGTAGCGGGTGCGGATCAGCGCCGCGGCGGCGCGGGCCTGCTCGAAGGTCTCTGCCACCACGCAGGCGATGGCCTGGTGGTAGTGGGCCACCTCGGCTCCGCCGAACAACGGTGCATTGTTCCAGTTCGATGTGCCGACCGGCTTGGTTTCCGGTGCGGTGATGACCGCCAGTACGCCGGGCGCGGCACGCGCGCGGGAGGCATCCATCGAAATAATGCGCCCCTTGCCGATGCCCGCGCCGACGATGTAGCCGTAGGCCTGGTTCGGCGCCACGTCATGGCGCTCGTAGGCATAGAGGGCGGTGCCGGTGGTCTTGCGTGGACCGTCGATGCGCGGCGTCGACTTGCCGACGACCTTGGCCTTGTCGAACAGGTTGTCGCCGGCGGGGGCGTTGAATTCAAGGGGCATCAGCGCTCTCCTTCCACCAGCACGGCTGCGAGAGTGCGCTCGGCGAGCGCGATCTTGAACGCGTTCTCCCGCGTCGGGCGGGCACCGGCGAACACCTGCCGGGTCGCGGCCTTCACGCCGTCGCGCAGCAGGGGTTCGGCTGCCTCGACGCGCCACGGCTTCGGCGCGACCCCACCGAAGGCGAACCGCGCCGAGCCGTCACGCTGCACGACCGCGGCGACCGACACCAGTGCGAACGCATAGGACGCGCGGTCCCGTACCTTGTGGTACACGTGCCGACCGCCCAGGGGTTCTGGCAGCGTGACGTGGGTGATCAGCTCACCGCGCTGCAGCACGTTGTCCTGCTGCGGCCTGTCGCCGGGGGAACGATGGAAATCGGCAATCGGGATGCTGCGCGTACTGCCGTCACCCCTGACGGTCTGGATCGAGGCGTCCAGCACCCGCAGGGCCACCGCCATGTCGCCCGGATAGGTCGCGATGCAGCTGTCCGACGTGCCGATCACGCCCATCTGCCGGGAGAACCCCTCGAGTGCGCCGCAGCCGGATCCGGGCAGGCGCTTGTTGCAGGGCAGATTGGGGTCGTAGAAATACGGGCAGCGCGTGCGCTGCAGCAGGTTGCCGCCGGTGGTGGCTTTGTTGCGCAACTGCCCGGAGGCACCTGCCACGATCGCGCGGGTCAGCACCGCATAGTCGCGGCGCACGCGCTCATGCGAGGCCAGTGCGGTATTGGTGACCAGCGTGCCGATGCGCAGGCCGCCCTCGTCGGTGGGTTCGATTCTGTCCAGGCCGATGTCCTGCACATCGACCAGGTGCGCTGGCGTCTCGACCTCCAGCTTCATCAGGTCGAGCAGATTGGTCCCTCCGGCCAGGAACTTCGCGCCCTCGGTGCCGGCGACGGCCCTGGCGGCCTCGGCCGGGGATTTCGCGCGTTCGTAACTGAAGGCCCTCATGCGCGCCTCCCTGCGGAGGTTACGCCAGCGACCTCTGCCATCGCCTCGGCAATGTTGGAATAGGCGCCGCAGCGGCAGAGGTTGCCGCTCATGCGTTCGCGCATTTCCATGTTGGTGGCCCGGGGCCGTGCGCTGACATCCGCCTGCACATGGCTGGGGACACCCCGCTTGATCTCTTCCAGTACCGCCACCGCCGAACAGATCTGCCCCGGCGTGCAATACCCGCACTGGTAGCCATCATGCTTGATGAAAGCGGCCTGCATCGGATGCAGGTCATCGGGAGTTCCGAGGCCTTCAATGGTGGTGATGGCATCGCCCTGGTGCTGCACCGCCAAGCTGAGGCAGGCATTGATGCGCTCACCGTTGACGAGCACGGTACAGGCACCGCATTGACCGTGGTCGCAGCCCTTTTTCGTTCCAGTCAGCTTCAGATGTTCGCGCAGGGCATCGAGCAGCGTGGTCCGGGTGTCCAGTTCAAGTTCCCGCCGCTCGCCGTTGACGGTCAAGGCCACCGTGCTGATGACCGGGGGCCTGGGCGGCGGGGGCGCCGCCAGTTCGGCGGCGAGCGAGGAGGCCCCCGGTGCGGCGGACATTGCCACGGTCGTGACGCCGCCGGCGATCACCTGGCGACGCGTCAACTTCATTCCTTCATCACAACTTGGCACAGTGACCTCCTGGCGTTCGGGGAAACCCCCGTGGCTGGATGGACGCGCTCACACTACCGAAGGGCCACTATGCCCCTCTGCGGGGTACAGACCTGTGAAGTCGGCGAAATGTACGAACATGATGCAGCAAGCCGGAAGAAATCGGCTGCATCCAGCCGCAGCGCGGCACTCTTGAGCCATGCGTATGCCTCACTGGATGACTCACAGTCCTGTTTGTCCCTCAGCATGAGGAACATGATGGCCCGACGCTACAAAGGCGTTGGCTGGGAGGGCTCGGGTTCGTGGATGGAGCCCTCCAACAAGGCAACGTAGGTATCGAGCCTGGTGCGAAGACCGATCAGCATCCAGCCCAGCAGGTACAGCAGCACCATGGCGAAGATCAGTAGTGCACCCAGCGGGCCAACATCGAAAGCGCCCGCCCAGTCGCCCCATTTCCATCCGCGGAACTGCAGGTAGAGGGCAATCAACAGCGGGAATGGTCCCAGCCGCTGCAGGCCGCCATACATCATGCCCATGCGCTCAATCATGTTTGTGCGCAAGGTGCTGACGAACTTGAGTCGCCGCTCGCGCTGGACGCGCGGGAATCCGCGAAGCTCGGTCACCACCGCTTGCCAGTGAGCGAAGTCTTCATCCATCTCCCGGGCGTGCGAGAGCCGCGGCTGGCTGAACTGGCGAATGCCCCTGCGGGCGGCCAGTACGCCACCGACAATGAACCCTCCGATTTCGATTGCCAGGCAGGCAACAACCACCTGGAGCACTACGCCAAGAGGCAGCCATCGATCCGGAAGCTGACCCATGAGAATGCCGAAGATCGCCGCACCCACGCCGATGCGAAACGCCCACGTCTCCACCCTGCCCGCCTTGGGGTAGATGCTGTGCTCAACCAGTCCCTGCACCCGCTGGTAGAGCCAGTGGAATGTCAGTTCCTGCGAATCGGTCTTTGCCGACGGATCGAATCCGCCCCTTGCCTGCATGTCCATTGCGCCCCCTTCCCCCGGCCGGCGCAGACGCCGGCCACCCCATCGTACCCGAGCGCGCTTCTCCTGGCGCCTCAGCGGGAATCACATACCCAGCTCGGACAACCCCGGGTGATCATCCGGGCGAGGCCCCAGCGGCCAATGGAACTTGCGGTCGCTTTCCTTGATCGGCATGTCGTTGATGCACGAGAAGCGGCGCTGCATCAGGCCATCCTCTCCGAATTCCCAGTTTTCATTGCCATAGGAACGGAACCAGTTGCCGGAGTCGTCGTGCCATTCGTACGCGTAGCGGACCGCAATGCGGTTCTCGGTAAAGGCCCAGAGCTCCTTGATCAGGCGGTACTCGAGCTCCTTGTTCCATTTGCGTGCCAGGAACTGCCGGGCTTCTTCCCGGCCGTTGGTGAACTCGGCGCGGTTACGCCACTGGGTGTCGAGCGAATAGGCAAGCGACACCTTGTCGGCATCGCGGGAATTCCAGCCATCCTCGGCAAGACGCACTTTCTGGGTGGCCGATTCAAGGGTGAACGGAGGAAGCGGCGGACGGGGTTGTTCTGCGGACACGGGGAGACCTCCAATCGAAATGGATACACGGGTTGCTTCAAAGGATCTGGCGTACCCAGGCGCTAACGCTTGGCCTGTTCCAACAACAGCTTCGCGACATCCTTCGCGGTGTCTGCGGCGTCGTAATCACCCATCACGCGCGACAGGGTGATGGCGCCTTCCATCAGGACCAGCAGCTGACGGGCCAGGTCCGCCGGCTGCTCCACATCCAGTTGTTCGGTAAGTTCCAGCGTGTAATCGAGCAACTTCTGCTTGTGATTCCGCGCGATCTCCCGGATCGGATCGGCAGGGTCGCCGACCTCGCCCGCGGTATTGATGAACGCACAACCACGATAGCCCTCGGACTGGAACCAACCCTTGAGCACGGTGAACATGCCGAGGATGCGTGCTTCCGGGGTATCAGCCTTGTCGCACTCCTGCCGGAACCAGGCCAGCCAGCGCACATCGCGCGCACTCAGCGCGGCAGCGGCCACGTCGTCCTTGTTCTCGAAGTGGCGGTAAATGCTCTTCCGCGCCACGCCGGAGGTTTTCACCAGCAGGTCCATGCCGGTGGCGTGGATCCCGTTCTGGTAGATCAGCGCCTCGGCCGTGGCCAGGATCTTCTGGTGGGTGTCGGTGGTGGCCTTGCTCATGGCTGCAAGGTGGAACGATCGTTCTACCCTGTCAACAGTCGATGGCGAGTGGTCCGTTCGCGCACATCCATGCAAGACGATCTATCAAGAAATCCGGACAGTTCATCACCCGAACGCCTGATTGCAGGCGCAAAGTACGTCTCACCACCCACCCATGAGAGTTCCCCGCATGAACACCTTCACCCGTGCCCTGGCCGTTGCCGCCCTCGCCCTCTCGGTCCAGGCCGGCCTGTCCGCGCAGGCCGCCGAACCGGCCACGCCGGCGGCAGTCACCAGCATCGCGCGCACCGCCAGCTACATCACCACCGCCGATGGCGTGCAGCTGTACTACAAGGACTGGGGCCCGAAGGACGGCCCGGTCGTGACCTTCAGCCACGGCTGGCCGTTGAACTCGGACAGCTGGGAATCCCAGATGATCTTCCTGGCCGATCATGGCTACCGTGTCATCGCGCATGACCGTCGCGGCCACGGGCGTTCCAGCCAGCCGTGGGACGGCAACGACATGGATCACTACGCCGATGACCTGGCCACGGTGATCAATACGCTGGACCTGCACGATGTCACCCTGGTGGGCTTCTCCACCGGTGGTGGCGAAGTGGCGCGCTACATCGGCCGGCATGGCACCGGGCGAGTGAAGAAGGCGGTGCTGATCAGCTCGGTACCGCCGTTCATGCTGAAGACCGCCGACAACCCGAACGGCCTGCCGATCGAAGTGTTCGATGGCATCCGCAAGGCACAGATGGATAACCGCGCGCAGCTCTACAAGGACATCCCGTCGGGCCCGTTCTACGGCTTCAACCGTCCGGGCGCGAAGGTCTCGCAGGGGCTGATCGATGCGTGGTGGGCGCAGGGCATGCAGGGCGGCCACAAGACACCTACGATTCGATCGCTGCGTTCTCCGCCACCGATTTCCGCGCCGATCTGAAGAAGTTTGATGTGCCCACCCTGGTCATCCACGGCGACGACGACCAGATCGTGCCGATCGATATCTCAGGCCGCCAATCGGCAAGGCTCATCAAGGGCGCCAGGCTGATTGTCTACCCGGGTGCGCCGCACGGCCTGACCGACACCCACAAGGACAAGGTCAACCAGGATCTGCTGGCGTTCTTGCAGGAAAAGTGAGTGACCGGGGCTCTGTTGTGATGGCAGAGCCCTTCCTTCCCAGAAGCAGGGCTGGCACCGGAGAAGCGCCGGGTGCCGCGTCAGTGCACGATTGCGGGCGTAGGATTTCAGCCCAACGATGGAGCGTTTTCCGCACTTTGATGAAGGGTTAACCTGCAACGGAGGACACTGCGCCCTCACGGCTCTTCTCCGGCGCAGAATCCTTTGCTCCCGTGTCCAGCCCAAGACGACACGGCCATGCACCCTCCCAATGCCTTCCGGATCCATGCGATCCAGCCCCTTCTTGCGCGCAATGGCGCCATCGTTCGCCTCGATCAGTTGCGATCCACCTGCAAGAGCTGCGGCTTGCGCTCATCAATGACGCAGGACGAGGGCATCAAGACGAGTCCATCGGGCACGACGCTCACGTGCCCCGCGTGCGGTGCCACGGGGCTGATGGACGAGGTGGAGATATGGCACCACTGGCTCGAACAGTGCCGGCGTGAGCGGATGCTGGCGCTCTTCGATCCCGCGCCTGACGAACCACTGGAGCCTGGTGTCCCCGAATGAGAGCGGCTGTCATGGACTGTTCGGCCGGCGCCTCAGCGCCGCGCCTCAACCGTCGCCGGGGTGACGCCCTGCCAGGCCACCCATCGTGAAGGCGTAGCCCGCCTCCTCCAGCAGCGCTCTCATGCGCAGCTCCACGCGCCGAGGGGAAAGCAGGCTGTTGGGTGCGTACAGGGCATAGACGTAGCCGGCGCCGTCGATGATCTCGCGGCGCACGGCGCAGTCGTTGGATTCCGCCGCCTCGGACCAGACAGACATCAGCCTGGCCGGACTGATGGACTGCCCGTTGCGAAGGCGAAAGAACAGCCAGCGCACTCCCAGGGAATGGGCTGGATTCAACCTGACCACTGAGAGCCTCCAATGCGCCGGAAGAGATCCCTGAGAACCTCAGGATCCAATCGTGGATGCTCGTCTTTTGAGGATCGCGGAAGGTCGATGCGCGTGGGACCCTTCACCAGTGCAGGCAGATCGGACTGAAGGTCGATCCACCATCCCGCAGGCAGCCGGAGCCCTGTGCCCGTTCTATCGTAGATGCAGATCGGAAAAGTCATCGCATTGCTCCTGAATGACTCGAGCATACGCCTGCGCGATGTCAGGTCCGGATGCGACGCCTAGGAAGATGCCGCATCGGCGCGCTTTGCGCATTCGAATACGTGTGCTTCGTCCTGCTGGACCCTGCGGAACGATTCCAGCCAGCCGAACGCTGCACCACGATTGTGAATCGTATCGCCGAGCCTGCCGGTCAGGCACCGTGCGCACTCCATCCCGCCAGGGCTGGGCGCGTGGCAGCAACGGCATTGCGCCATTGTTGTGATTTTCTCCGGGCGACACCGGTACATGATCTTGGTCATCAGGCTGATCGCCTGGCTTTGTGCGGACATGCACGCTCCCTGTCTGCTGCGGAAGCAGCCGCGCGGCGCGCGGCTCCTCCTGTTCCTCAGCGGCGGGTATCGCCGCCGAGACCGCCCTTCTTTTCATCCGCTGGCTTCGGGCTCTCGCGATCCTTGTTGTCCTGCTGCTGTTGCTGTCCTTGCTTGCCGGGCTCCTCCCCGCCGGGTTCGCCCCCCTCGCCCTGCCCCTGCTGTGCAGGCTGTTCTGCTTCAGCGGACGCGTTGGAGCGGTCATTCCTGTTCTGTTCGGGGACGCTGTTCATTTCGATTCTCCGCCGCAGCAAGTCTGCTGCCGATTGACTGTGGGCGTGTCGCCGTTACGGGAGCGTACGGGGACGCGTCCCATATGAACAAGGGTCATGAACAGGCCCGCAGCAACAAGCGTGTACAGTGGAATTTCGAAAAGGGGTAACGCCATGATCCATGGAAGAAGCAAGCACGTTGTCGACGTCGAGCGCGAGCTGGCCCACTGGAAAATCGCGTTCAACCTGGGCGCCCTGCCCGCGATGAGCTTCCGATATGAAGTGGCGCCCGTTATCCGGCTTGCCTGCGATATATATGTGAGAGATCCGCATGGCACCCGGTCGGCATGGATCGACGATCTCCAGGGCAGGCTTGCGAAGCGATCGAGCCTGCGCGGTCATCCTGGCGCAGCGGAGATTGCGGATCGGTGCTGGTCCCTGCTTGGCTGCGCCTAGGCGCGGCTGGCTGCGTGATTCCGCTCGCGCATCAACTCATCATTCAGTACGTGGACAATGGACATCACCGCGTCGGCAAGTCCACGAGAATCGCTGATGGATCCGTAGAAGTAGATCCTGGCGCCTTCAACGCGAACATCCGCCAGCTGGAGCTGGGACGCCAGGGCCCTGCACTTGATGAGGAACATCTCTGTCCAGCGAGCGCCCGGCGCCAGATCCAGCAGCGCGGTGATGGCTTCGTCGGTGGATGCGTCTACACGCTCATGCAACAACGGGACATCGAAGCCGACGATTCTTGGGAGCATGGAAGCGTTCACCTGACCATCCTCTCGCTGATGGGCGCTGCGAGTACTCCCACAGTACAACAGAATGCATGCAGCCCCGGACGAGATGGCGTCAGCTTGCCTGCCCCAGCTCGCGCGCAAGGAACGGCGCAGTCCTGCTTCCCTTGGCGCGGGCCACCTGTTGCGGCGTGCCCTTCGCCACGATGGTGCCACCCGCGCCTCCTGCACCTGGCCCGACATCAATCACCCAGTCCGCCTGTGCGACAGAACGCATGTCGTGCTCGATCATCACCACGGTGTTGCCAGCCTCCACCAGCCGTTGCAGCTGCGCCAGCAGCCTGTCCGCGTCAGATGCATGAAGGCCGGTGGTGGGCTCATCCAGCACATACAGCGTGCGCCCGCGCTGGCTGCGCTGCAGCTCGGTCGCCAGCTTGATGCGCTGTGCCTCACCGCCTGAAAGCTCGGTGGCCGGCTGGCCCAGCCGCAGGTAGCCCAGACCGATTTCCTGCAGCAACTGCAGCGGGCGGGCAATGGCGTCTTCTTCGGCGAAGAACGCCTGCGCCTGGTCCACCGTCATCTGCAGGACCTCGGCGATGGTACGACCATTCCACAGCACCTTCAGGGTGGCCTCGTTGTAGCGGGCGCCATGGCAGGTGGGGCACGGCGCATAGACGCTCGGCATGAACAGCAGTTCGACGCTGACGAAGCCCTCGCCTTCGCAGGTTTCGCATCGGCCCTTGGCCACGTTGAACGAAAAGCGGCCCGCGTCGAATCGGCGGCGGCGCGCGTCGGGTGTCGCGGCGAAGAGCTTGCGCACGTGATCGAACAGGCCGGTGTAGGTGGCCAGATTGGATCGTGGCGTGCGGCCGATGGGCTTCTGGTCTACCTGCACCACGCGCTGGATGGCGTCCACGTCGCCGGCCAGCTGGCCCCGCGTGGCTTCGATCACGGTCGGCCCATCCGCGGGTGTGCTGTCGGCGCTGTCGTCCACCGGCTCATGCCCCAGGTGCAGCAGTATCAGCTCGGGCAGCGCTTGTGCCATCAGGCTGGACTTGCCCGATCCGGAAATACCGGTCACTGCGGTCAGAAGCCCCAGCGGCACCTGCGCGTCCACGCCATGCAGGTTATGGCGATGGATACCCTTCAGCTCCAGCCAGCTGATGACACTGCGCTGCCGGCTGGCGGGCGCAGGCACCTGGTCGAACAGGTACTGCGCCGTGCGCGAATCCTGAACGTCGCGCAGGCCATCGGGCTCGCCACTGTAGAGAACGCGTCCGCCATGCTCCCCTGCCTGCGGGCCCACATCGACCAGCCACTGCGCGCGGCGCATCAGCTCCAGATCATGTTCAACAACGAACACCGAGTTACCGCCGTCGCGCAGCCGTTCCAGTGCGTCGTACAGCGCCTGGCTGTCGGCCGGATGCAGGCCGGCCGAGGGTTCGTCGAGCACGTACAGCACGCCAAACAGCAACGAGCTGAGCTGCGTGGCCAGCCGCAGGCGCTGCAGTTCGCCGGCCGACAGCGTGGGCGTGGCGCGATCAAGTGATAGATAGCCCAGGCCGAGCTCGCGCAGTTGCCGTACACGCGCCATGACCCCGCCCGCCAGGCGTTGTGCCGCCAGGCGCTTTTCCTCAGACAAGGCTGAGGTCAGGCGCACGTCGGGTGCGCCTTCGTGGGTCGCGCGGCCACTTGCTGCCCGCTTGGCGCGATCGCGGGGCGTTGCACGCCTGCTGGAACGCGCGCCGTGGCTGTGTGCACTGAAGTCGCCCCGCGCGATGGGCTCGAGCAACGCCGCCAGCTGGTCCAATGGCAGCCGCATGAACTCGCCGATATCCACACCGGCAAAGGTGACCGAAAGCGCCTCCGGCTTCAGGCGCTTTCCGTGGCAGGCGGGGCACAGCTTGCCTTCCATGTAGCGCGAAACACGCTTGCGCATCAAGGCGCTCTGGGTGTTGGCAAAGGTGTGCAGCACGTAACGGCGCGCGCCGGTATAGGTGCCCATGTAGCTGGGCTCCTGCTTGCGCTTGAGTGCGGTACGGGTCTCGGCCGGCGTGAAGCCGGCATAGACCGGCACGGTGGGCGTCTCCTCGGTGAACAGGATCCACTCACGGTCCTTCTTCGGCAGTTTCTTCCACGGCACATCGATGTCGTAGCCCAGCGTGACCAGGATGTCGCGCAGATTCTGGCCATGCCATGCCGGTGGCCAGGACGCGATGGCGCGCTCGCGGATGCTCAGCGACGGGTCCGGAACCATCAGTGCTTCAGTCACTTCGTAGACATACCCCAGGCCATGGCAGGTGCTGCAGGCGCCCTGTGGGGTGTTGGGCGAGAAGTCTTCGGCGTACAGCATGGGCTGGTGGGCCGGGTAGGCTCCCGCCCGCGAAAACATCATGCGCACCAGGCTGGACAGCGTGGTCACGCTGCCCACCGAGGAGCGCGCATTGCTGGCGCCGCGCTGCTGCTGCAGGGCGACCGCCGGGGGCAGCCCGTCGATGGCATCCACATCGGGCACGCCCGCCTGGTCGATCAGGCGGCGCGCATAGGGTGCGACGGATTCGAAGTAGCGCCGCTGCGCCTCGGCGAAAACCGTGCCGAAGGCCAACGAGGACTTGCCGGATCCCGACACGCCGGAGAACACCACCAGTGCATTGCGTGGAATGGAGACATCGACATTCTTCAGGTTGTGCTCGCGCGCACCGCGGACTTCGATGCAACCGCTGGCTGCGGCAGCACATGACGACTCGCCAAAGGGGGTGTTGGACATCTCAGCATTCCTGCAATCGTTGGGCGGCTCGCGCATGGTGCGCCCTGTAGGCCATTCTCGCTGTTGCGGGGTGAATGGCGTGAGGGGGTGCGCAACCACGTGCCGCATCAGAACGCCATGGCCGACGCAGACCGCGCCGCCACGCTGATTGTTAACGCGCGTTGCCTGAAGGATTGACGCCACGTTGCCCCGCCCTTGATGAGGCCGCTCACAGTGCATTCCTATGCTGGGCCCGCCACCTGCGAGGTGGTGATCAACCTGGAGATGCACCATGCAACGCGACCAGAAAGACCTTCCCCATCCGGACACGGAGGCGCAGCGCCCCGATCCTGTCAGTCCGCTGCAGGCGACGCTGCACAACCGCCGCAATCATGACGAAGCGCTGCAGGAAACCTTCCCCGCCAGTGACCCGATCTCCCCCTTCGTCGCTGCGCCAACGCCGGACGAGCAGGCCAAGCGCCTCGGGGAGCGGGTCAAGCTGCCGGACCGCCACACGGATGAGGAGGCCGCGGGAGGTGACCAGTGATCCGGCGCGGTTTCGCCCGTGTCGCGGCGGCGACGGCGCGATTGTCCGGCAGCCTGGGGGCATTCGTCGCAGCGCTGGGGGTGATCATCACCTGGGCTGCCAGCGGGCCGGCCTTCCACTTCAATGACACGTGGCAGTTGGTGGTGAATACAGGAACCACCATCGTGACCTTCCTGATGGTGTTCCTGATCCAGCATACGCAGAACGCTGATACCGCTGCGCTGCACATCAAGCTGGATGAACTGATCCGGGTGAGCAAGGACGCCAACCAGGAGTTGTTGAACCTGGAGTCGATGGAGCCGGCCCATCTTGAAGAGATACGCCAGCGTTACGAGGCACTGGCGAAGACCGCTGCAGACATCAAGTCCAAGAAGGAGCGCTGCATGCCCTGCGATGCGGATGCAGCCGCCGAAGCCTGAGGTGGATGCCTGCGCCTACAGCTGTTCTGGTGTGAGGCCCTGTCTGGCAGGGCCTTCCAGCAGCGCTCCGGTGGCGGAAAAGCGGCTGCCGTGGCAGGGGCAGTCCCAGGTGCGCTCATGGCCATTCCATTGGACAACGCACTTCAGGTGCGGGCAGAGCGCCGACATCATGTGCAGGCGCCCGCCCTCGTCGCGGTAGACCGCAGTGCGCTTTCCGTCCACGTCCAGCAGTGCGCCGCAACCAGGGGCGAGCTCACTGGGTGAGTGCGACGGCGCCGTGGCAAGGCGATCTCCCACCATGTGCCGCGCCACCGTGGCGTTGGTGCGAGCCCAGCCGGCCGCCGAGCGCACCGGGGTGAAGCGCATGGGGCTGAGCAACTGCTCGATCTCGCTGGTCGTGCCCATGATTCCCTCGGTGATCGCGCACGCGGCCACGCCCGCCCAGGTCAAACCGTCCGGCCCATAGCCGGTAGCGACCCACACATTATCGTGGGCGCTGCTGCCGATGTAGGGCAGCTGGTCGGCGGGCCGGAATTGCTGCGCCGACCAGGACAGCGGCTCGCGCTGCACGTTGAAGTTGCGGCGCGCGTCGGCTAGCAGATGCTGGGCCGGATCCACCGCTGGCGTTTCGCCGGTGCGGTGTGTTTCGCCAACCAGCACAAGCCAGTCGCGGCCATCAGCGCCGTGCACCCCGCGCAATGAGCGGTGCCGGTCGGCGATCCAGTGAATGCCTGCCGCAGGTAGGTTGGCAACCGGCACCGCCACCCCGTACTCGCGGTACACCTCCATCTCGGCCTGCACCAGGTTGAAGCCTGCGGGCGAATGCGTAGCCAGCACGAACTGCCTGGCCTGTATGCGGGCGCCATCGGCTGTCGCAACGCCGGCGGATGCCTCGATGCGGTTGATCCGGGTCCAGTCGTGGATGCGCACGCGACCTGCCAGATGACGTGCCAGTTGCCTGCAGAACGCCGCAGGATCCAACTGCGCCTGATCGGGAACGCGGAAGGCGTGGCCCAATGCAAACGGCAGCCCGGACTGCCGGTGTTCGCACTGCAGGCCGACGCGCTGATAGGCCTGCAGCTCACGCTCGAACTGCGCGTTGACCTCGCGGGTGCGATCCTGCACACCGTACTGCATGCCCACGCGTTGGAAGCCACAGCGCAGATCGTAGCGATGAACCAGTGTTTCGATGGACCGCAGCGCCTGCTGCCGCCACTGCACGACACGGCTGGCCGTGTCACCGCCCCAACGGGAGATCAGATCGGCCAGCCGGGAGACGGGCGCGTAAAGATTGCCGGTGGACATCACCGTATTGCGCCCGCCGATGGGCCCCGCATCAACCACCAGCACATCCAGGCCGCTATCGGCCAGGCGGGCCGCTGTCAGCAGGCCGGTCATGCCGGCGCCCACCACCAGCACGTCCGCGCGCGTCGTGCCGGCAAGGGGGCGGAAGCTGTGCGACTCGGTGTCAGCTGACCATAAGCTGGCGCGCGGGAACGGTTCGGACATGAAAGAGATCCTTGCAGCTTCAGCTGGGAGGCCTCTCTGATACGCCTTGCCGGGTGAAACGACGGTGGCGTGGTCGTGCAGATGATGCTCACGCGCTGCCGCGATCAACGCCATGGTCAAGGCCAGGTGAGCGTTGCGTGGGCAACACGCCTGTGTCGCCTCTGCGAACCGCAACTCCTTGCTTGCAGCGTGGTCGCTAACGTGCCTGGAAGGAGGATCAGGCAGTGAGCACGCACTTGGAAATCGATCTGATGATCGCGCAACTGGAGGAATTGCTGCCGGAATGGGCAGCGTTCTACCCCGAGCCGCAGTTCATCCGCATGCTCGCCGAGGCACTGGACTATATCGCTGCCAGTGCGGACCCGGAGGCGCGGCTTTATTGCGTGATGCGCACCGGGCACCTCCATGTGTGCAGCGGCGAGATTCCGTGGGCCGAACGCTATGGAGGTCGCTAGGCCGGTGGATCACGCCGCGACGGCATAGGGTTCCACCAACCTGGCCAGGACATCCATCGCCGTCTCGGTTGGCGCTTCGTCACCGCTGTGCTGGGCGAACCCCGACCAGTCCGCGCAGGCAAGAATTTTCAACTGCTCGGGTTGCGTCGGCAGCCAACGCATCGGCCAGAACGGGAGTCGCCGGTTGCCCACCCTGCCCCGCTGCAACTCGATGAGCCCTGCGTGGCTCGAAGCACCTACGACTCGCGAGTACGCCACGCTCAAGCCGTCCTCGGGTCCCTCCATGTACTGCAGGAAGCGGGCGCCATCGAACAGCAGAACTCCTGTAACGCCGGCATTTCGGTTGAAGCGGGCGGCATCATCGACCAGATCGTCCAGCTTCCCGCTGCGCAGGCCCAACGGGTCACCGGCAACGGCTGGGCCCGCTTCGCTGACGTATGCGACTGCCCTGATCGGCATTGACTGCTCCTGTAGTGAATCCCCCCAGATTCCGTGCCGCTAGGATAGGCCACCTGCGCCCCGCAGTTGTTCCCATCCTGTGCATTTTGTGAATCAGTTGGGATCCAGCCGACAAACGGCATGCAGGACGCCTCCCCGCCCAATGCCATGGATCGTTTACGCTTGGGGCAGATGACTCGGGAGCACCCCATGCCCAATACCGGCCTTTTCCATGTTCTGGAGCTGGACGCCGCTTCCGGCGTGCAGGGTATTGAGCGCGTCAGGTCTATTCGCGTGCGCTGCAACACCTGCGGCGGGATTACGCAGTTGTCGGGGGACGCGTTGGGGGCGGTACCCGGTGGAACGACGCTGGTGTGCGGTGCTTGTCCGTCGCGCCAGACGGTCAGCAACGCGCGGCTGGTCGAATGCGATCATGTATTGCCCGGTAGCATGCAGGCGCCCGAAGCGTAGGCGCGGGCTAAGGGTCTGCCTGCGCCCATCGCGCGAGATTCTGTTTCACTTTCCCGATACCGGCCCAAGGGTCTTTGCGCTGCCGTTTCAGCTTTGCTGGCACGTCCTTGATCGTGAACGCGTCTCCGCGCTTGAGTTTCGTCAGATCGCCCCAGGCGATCGGCAGTGCTACCGGTGCCCCCGGCCTGGCCCGCAGCGAGTAGGACGCAACCGCCGTCGCACCGCGCCCATTGCGCAGATAGTCCACGAAGATCCGCTTGTTGCGCAGGCTTTTGGTAGCCGTTGCCAGGAATCGCTGGGGCTCGGATTGCGCCAGCGCATCGGCGAAACCCTTCGCAAAGCGCTTGGTCAGGTCCCAATCGCATCCCGGATTGAGCGGCACGACCACGTGCAGGCCCTTGCCGCCGGATACACGCAGGAACGATTCCAGCTCCAGCTGCGCCAGCAGTTTCCGGATGTCGGTTGCCGCTTTCTTGACCTCGGCAAAGGGTACGTCCGGTCCTGGATCCAGGTCGAACACCACGCGGTCGGCCTTGTCGGGCGCTTCGGCGTGGCTGCCCCAGGGGTGGAACTCCAACGCGTTGAACTGCACCAGTTCAAGCAGGCTGGCTGCGTCCCGCACCACCAGGTAATGGGCGTTTATACCGCTTTCTTCTTTGAGCTTTACTGCGTCGACCAACTCCAGCCCGGCTGTATGGTGTTTCTGGAAGAAGCAGGGTTTTGCGGTGCCACTGGGGCATCGGATGATCGACAGCGGACGATCAACCACCTCGGGCAGGAGATGTTCCATCACTGCTGCGTAGTAGTCCCATACCTCCTGCTTGGTGTAGCCATCGCCAGGAAACAGAATCTTGCCGGGAGACGACAGCGCGGGCGGTGTGCGGTCGGTAGCGGGTGACGTTTTCGCATCGCGCGCAGGACGCGCCGTTGCGGACTTCCCACCAGAGACCGTGACCGGCCCGGCGCGATCGGAATCTGCGAGATCGGCGATGTCCTTGTCCGCCCGTACCGCCTTCAGTGACGCCTGACGCAACAGCTTCTGCCCGCCAATCCCGCGATAGAAGACCTCCACCACGAAACGCGGCGGGAACCAGGTCGCGGCGCGCACGTCGGTGTCCTGGGTGGGCACATGCGCCGTCGGCTTGCGGCTGCCGCCGCCTTCGATGCGCTTGCTGACTTCGCCGATCAGTTCGTCCGAGAACCCGGATCCGACGCGGCCGACGTAGAGCCAGCCATGTTTCGGGTCTGGCCGCGCCAGCAGCAGCGAGCCGAACCCGGTGCGGCTGCCTTTCGGCGTGGTGTATCCGACCACCGCAAACTCGTCGCTGGCCAGCTGTTTGGTCTTGCGCCAATCCTCACTGCGGCCACTGTAGTAGCTGCGATCGGCGCGCTTGGAAATGATGCCTTCGAAGTGCTGCTCACCGGCCAGGCGATAGGCCTCGTCGCCATCCCCCTGTACATGCGAACTGAACGCCAATGGCCTGCCCTGCCCCTCCAGCACGGATTGCAGCAGGGCCTTGCGTTCCAGCAAGGGCGCATCGGCGACGTCCACGCCATCAAGGTGCAGCAGATCGAACAATGCATACGTCAGCACGCCCTGCCGCTCGCCGGAGAGCGTGGCCTGCAGCAGGTTGAAGTCTTCCTTGGTGCCGGCGCCGGCGATGAGCTCACCGTCCAGTGCCGCCGAGGTGAGGCCCAGTGCTTTGATCGCGTCACGTATTTCAGGGAGCTTGCCGGTCCATTCCAATGCGTTCCGCGACCACAGCTGCACGTTGCCCTCAGCCACCGTAGCAAGGATGCGGTACCCATCCCATTTGATCTCATGGACCCACTGCTCGCCCTGGGGCGGCGCTTCGCCCAGCTTGGCCAACTGCGGTTCGAAGGGACCGGACGGCGCTGCGGCCTTTCTTGCCTTGCTGAGCGCCAGCGCCTTCTTCGCCCAGTTCGTTCGTCGGGTGCGCTTGGCGGGTACCCCGGTGAGCCGCCTCTTCGCGGCCTTGCCGGCCCCGGCCCGCTTCAGATCCTCCGCTGGCGCTACAGCAACATCCGCCAGCAGATCGTCTGCCTCGATGTCGCTGGCGAATTCATCGTCGTCCTTGAACAGCAGCCACTGCGGTTGGCGCGCCGGCTTCCCGGAGCGGACCAGATGCCATCCGCCCTTCAGTTTGGCGCCGAACAGTTCGAAGCGCAGATGGCCCTTGGCGAGCTGGGCTTCAGGGTCGCCCTGCGTAGCCCACACGCCATGGTCGAACTGGGCCACATGGCCGCCGCCATACTGGCCTTTGGGAATCTCGCCTTCAAAAGCGGCGTAGTCGACGGGATGATCTTCCACCTCCACCGCCATGCGCTTGACCTTCGGGTCATAGCTGGGCCCCTTGGGAACCGCCCAGCTCTTCAGGGCGTCACCCACCTGCAAGCGGAAGTCGTAGTGCCTGCGGCTGGCATGATGCAGCTGCACCACGAAAATGGCGCGTTGGCCCTTTGGCAGCGCCTTGCCCGGTTCGGGCTCCTTGGTCTGGTCAAAACGACGCTTGCGGCGGTACTCGACCAGGGACATGGCAGCTCCGCGCTACTTTCCCAGGTGCTTGCGTACAGCAACGGCGGTGGGCCCGACTTTGGCGACTGCGGCACGAAGTTCCTCGGCGGACACGCCCAGCGCCGTGGTCCAGTACTGCAGTTCATAGTCTTCGTTGACGTTGATACGATCCCGGTCCGGGCGGCCGGTGTTCTTCTTGTCATCGCTCATGGGAGTCTCCACGCGTGATCGGGCGTGAAGTGACCGTACCGGCCGACCCATGGGCACCAGGCGATGCCACCGTGAAGCCATGGCGAAGGCCTGCCGGCATCGGGACTGCGGCAGGCAGACGACAGACGCCACCTCGTGAAGACAACGCGCAGGGTTCGCGCTGGCGTTCACATGCCGCCTTCACCTGGCCCCCGCCTGATCGCAACCGGGCGGGACCTACTCTGAGTGCTCCATTCACAGCGGAGCCCAGTATGGCTATCAAGACGGCGGAAGACCTGTTCATCCACGAACTCTCGGACATCTACAGCGCCGAGAAGCAGCTCACCAAGGCCCTCCCGCGCCTGGCCCGTGCGGCCGAGAACCCGGACCTGGCCACGGCGTTTGAAACACACCTGGAAGAAACCCAGGGCCAGATCGAGCGCATCGACCAGGTTGTGGAGATCCTGGGCATTCGCCTGAAGCGCATCAAGTGCGCGGCGATGGAGGGCCTGGTGGAGGAAGGCAAGGAAGTGATCGACAGCATCGACAAGGGCCCTGTGCGCGATGCCGCCCTGATCGGTGGCGCACAGAAGGTCGAGCATTACGAGATTGCGTCCTACGGCACCATCGCCGCGCTGGCCAAGCAACTGGGCTACAAGGACGCCCTGCCGTTGCTGCTCGAGACGCTTGAGGAAGAGAAGGCCACCGACGAGAAGCTCACCCTGCTGGCCAAGGGCGGCGGCAATGCCAAGGCAGCGCAGGCCGCCTGATCGACGCGCCCCGGAGCCCGGCTGCCACGGACGGCAGCCTCAGGGCCCGTACAGCACTTGATCATTGGGGCAGAAGAACGTGCGTCGCCGCGTGGTCCCCATGTAGAGCTTGCTGATCGGGCCACCGCACACGGGACAGACCTTCTTCGTGTGCACCTGCCAATGCTTCTTCAGCTCAAAGCGGCGCTTCCATTCCAGGAAATCGAAGCTGTAGGTGCGGGCCTGCTCGATCAGCGCGGTAAGCCTGCGTGGCGGCAGGTCGCCCAATCGGGTGGCGGGATGCACGCCTATCCGGAACAGCACCTCGTTCTTGATGATGTTGCCGACGCCGGCGAAGACCGTCTGGTCCAGAAGCGCATCGCAGGCAAGGACGTCCGGCATGGTTTTCAGCTTGCGCCTGGCCAGCTTCGGATCCCAGGCATCGTTCATCACGTCCGCCCGCCAATCGTAGATGTCGTCCAGAGGCTGGTCGATCAGGCGCACGGAACACGCATAGAAGTTCAGCTCACCGTTGTCGAACACCAGCGATACCCGCGCCGGGGCTGGCTTCCGCTCGTCGATGCGCCAGCTGCCGAACATCATCAGGTGGATGCGCAGCGTGTGATGGCTGAATTCCAGCAGGAAGTGCTTGCCCCAACTGCGGACCGCCTTGACCCTTCGGCCCTGCAGCGGCGACAGGTCGATGCGGCTGTTCCCGGAGACGGTGCGGACCACGTGTCCCTTGAAATGGCTCGCTGCTTCGCGCAGCAGGACGATCGAAGGGCCTTCAGGCATGTTCGTTCTCCTGCAGCATCGCCTGCAGGTGCAGGGCATTGCCGGTGGCGTGACCCAGCGCGGTATTGTCCAGTACGAACCAGGCGGGTCGTTGCGCGTCGGCCTCGGCCAGCAGCTGCCGCGCAAGGTGGGCAAGGGTCGGCTCGTCGTAGGCACTGCGATAGATCTGCGGCTGGCCGTGCCAGCGCCAGTAGCTCCACGTGCGATCACCGCCGGGAATCGCTGCCGCCGGCACACGTGCCGGATCTGCGGCAACCCGTGCAATGCCATGCGCGCTCAGCAGCCCATCCACGTCCGCCGTAAACCAACTCGGATGGCGCGGCTCGCACGCTACATCGGCCTGCGCGCGCGCGCGGAGGCCCCGCAGGAAGGCTTCGACCGTGACCGTGTCGTACACCAGGCTGGGCGGCAACTGCAGCAGCAACGGACCGAGCTTTCCACCCAGCTCCAGCGCGCCTTCAAGGAACCGCTCGAGCGGTTGCATTGCATCACGCAGCCGACGCTCATGGCTGATCTCGCGCGGGAGTTTCACCGCGAACCGGAAGCCCTCCGGCACGCTCGCCGCCCATCGCGCATAGGTCTTGGCCTGGTGCGGTCGATAGAAGGATGAGTTGATCTGCACCATCGGCAGGCGTGCGGCGTAGCGCTGCAGAGCGCTGTCGCCCGCGCCGAACGCCTCCTGATCCGACCGCGACAGCGACCACCCCGCACAGCCGACGCGTAGCAGCTCAGGCACCACCGGGGCGGCTGACGACATCATCGTGCCAGCTGCCCGTCTGGTTCCATGATGCCGCCCGCGCCTGCTTCCGTCTGCGATTGCGAAACCGACAGTAGTCGATCCAGGGCGCTGGTGCCCGATTCCAGCGCCGACGCGCTGCGCACGAAGCCGGTCCAGTCGGATATGGCGATCTTCCCCAGTGCGAGCTCATCCACCCGCACGCTGCGCATCCGCCAGTGCGGAAACTGCCGGCGCCCCACCCTGCCCCGGTTCAGTTCGACGATCCCACTGTGGCTGCCCGCCGCGAGAATGCGTGCGTAAGCCGCATTGATCCCGGCCTCCGGGCCCTCCAGATACTGCAGGAAGCGCGAGCCGTCGAACAGCAATGTGCCGGTGACATCGGCGGACTCATTGAACTGCACCGCCTCCGCCACAAGTTCCTGCAGCCGCTGTTCCGTCAGGTTGCGGGAGGCTTCACTTACATAGGCAATCGCTCTGAAGGGCATGGCACCACCGGTTGTTGCAGACCGCTCTACCTTAGCCACACCGATCGTACGCGTGGTGAGACCGGTGTGGAGGCTGCGTCGAACTGTGGCGTGTACCTTCCGCATCGCGTTGACGCGCGGTCGGGCCGCTGAACGTGTGCCTGCCCTTGTGCGCACGCGCGCACGAATGTTCGTGGAGGTCGGATGAGGAATCAGAGCCCTCGGGATGACACGACGTTGGCAGTCGTGCCACCGCCGTCTAGCGCCGAATCTGGAAGATGGTCGCTGCCGCCAATGAGGCGGCTGAACCCAAGGAGACTTTCCATGGCCAACCAGAACCAGAAACAGGGCACCAGCAACCGCGGTTTCGCTTCGATGGACGAGGACAAGCAGCGCGAGATCGCCGCCGAGGGTGGACGCGCCGCGCATGAGTCAGGCAACGCCCATGAATTCAGCTCGGAAGAAGCACGCGAAGCCGGCCGCAAGGGTGGCGAAGCGGTGAGCCAGGACCGCCAGCACATGGCTGACATCGGCCGCGAAGGCGGCCAGAACAGCCGTGGCGGTGGTAACCAGGGCGGCAACCAGGGGGGCGGGCAGCAACAGCAGCAACGCGGCGGCAACAACCG